>DATIPT010000068.1:0-8426 GCA_035471625.1 Anaerolineales bacterium | reverse complement strand
CGAACTGGGGAGCCAGGATGCGGCCGTGATCACGTCGCTGCCGAGTGAGGAAACCGCCTCGAGATCTGCCGTCAGGAGGTGGATCCCCGTGACCTGCCCGTCTTCGCCGTTTCCCCAGAGCACCAGGAATCGGCCATCCGGAGAGGGTGAGATGCTGCCGACGAGCTCGGTCGTGCGCGTGGCCAGGGTTTCGGGATCAACGGCGAGGACACCGCGGGCTCCGGAGAAGTAGAACCTTCCGGCGGCGGGAGCCCATTGCACCTGATCCCAACCCTCCTCGTGGATCGGTGTGAACTCGCCCACCGGGTTCCACAAGCGCGCGCCTGGAACCAGGCCGGACGAGGCGTTTGATTCACGTGCCACGGCTACGGTCCCGGCCTTCGGATCATAGGCGACGCCGGAGAAACCATCTTCGAGGATGATCCGTTCCGTCCCGTAGGCCCCGGACGCCCGCAGGTCGCGCGGGCCGTCCGCGCTCAGCGAGTAGGAGATCAGGCTGTCGCCCAGCGACCATCCGACGAGGACTTCGCCTTCGCCGCGCGGGGTGTACATCTTGCGTTGTTGTGAAGTCCTGGGGTTCACCGCCCAGACTGCGCCGTACCGCTCCTCCCCCGCGGGGCCGAAGGATTCGACGGCCTGGTTGGCGATCCAGGCCACATCCGGTGACCAGGACAGGTTGGCGACCTGATTGGGGCCGCTGGTGACGCGCCGCCTCTGATCCTGTGCCAGATCGTAGACGTAGAGATCCGAGGACGGTCCGCTCAGGGCGGCGACGAAAGCAAGCTGCTGGCCGTCGGGCGACCATGCCATTGCCCCTGGCCGGGCGATGGCATGGACCGCCTGCCAATCAGGTGAGCCGGGGCTGAGGCCCTGAGCCACCGCTCGTTCAAGCGATGGCGTGAGCAGCGGTGTCTCGTACACGACGGTGCCGTAGGGCAACCGGATGATCTGGAGGGTCGCTCCGGCACCCGTCTCCTGGTTGTCGAACGAATAGAAGGCGAGCAATCCGCCGACGAGCGAGGCCGACTCAGAGAAGTCGCGCACCACGGCCTCCTCGTTGAAGAGCTGAGTCTTCCCGCTGCCGGCGGGGTTCGCGATCATCAGGCCGTCTTCGGAGGCGTACACGAGCCAGGGGCCGTCCTCAGAAAGGGGGAACTCGCTCGGCGATCGGATTTCGGCTGGGGTGGGGGGAGGCGCAGGGGGAGCGGCCGTGAACGTGGCCGGCGCCAGGCCCTGCGTCGGCACGCGAGCTCCGATCGAACCTATTCCGACGCAGGCGGAGGAGGCGGCCGCCAGGATGATGCTGGAGAGGAAGACGCGGCCAGGGAACGGCGGATGCTTGGGGTGGTGTCTCATTCGGGAGCCTGAGCCTAGATTGTAGCCCGGCCGGCCTGCACGGGCCCTCAATACACCGGCATGCTCGGATCGACGTCGCGAGCCCAGGCATTGAGGCCGCCGCGCAGGTTCTTGATCTTGCGGAATCCGGCGCCCGCCATGAGTTCGACGGCCCGGGCCGAGCGCGTGCCGCCCGAACACAGGAAGACGATCTCGTCGGCGCTGTCGAGCTCGTGCATTCGAGCCGCCAGCTCGCCGAGCGGGATGGAGAGAGCGTCCCGAAAGCGCGAGATCTGCAGCTCGTGAGGCTCCCGGACATCGACCAGCCGGAGGGAAGGCGCCTGGGTGAGCCGCTGGGCAAGCTGTCTGGGGTCGATGTCCCAGTCGCTGCTTTCTGCTGCGCCGCCGCGGTCGTGACCGGGAACCCCGCAGAAGGCCTCGTAGTCGATCAGCTGGGTCACCTCGGGTTGGGCCGAGCAGATCTTGCACGTCGGGTTCTTGCGCAGCCGGACCCGGTCGAAGGTCATCTCCAGGGCGTCGAACAGCAGCAAGGTGCCGATCAAGGGTTCGCCGATTCCGAGCAGGACCTTGAGCGCTTCCGTCGCCTGGATGGATCCGATCGTGCCGGGGAGAACCCCGAAGACGCCGCCCTCAGCGCACGAAGGCACCAACCCGGGCGGAGGCGGTTCCGGGAAGAGGCACCGGTAGCAGGGGCCGCGATCGGCCCAGAAAACACTGACCTGCCCTTCGAAGCGGAAAATCGACCCGTAGACGTTGGGCCGATGCGTCAGCACACACAGGTCGTTGACCAGGTACCGCGTCGGGAAATTGTCGGTGCCGTCCAGGATCAGGTCGTAGCCTTCCGCAATCCGGAAGGCGGATTCCGACGTGAAGGGCTCGTCGAAGATGTCGACCTGGATCGCCGGGTTGACGTCGAGCATCCTCGCCCGGGCCGAGTCGACCTTGCGCTGTCCGATGGTCGATGTCCCATGGATGATCTGGCGCTGGAGGTTGCTGAAGTCGACCACGTCGTAGTCGACCAGGCCGATTCGACCGACTCCGGCTGCGGCCAGGTACAGACCGGCCGGTGATCCCAGCCCGCCGGTGCCGATCAACAAGATCGAGGACCCCTTGAGCTTCCGCTGGCCGTCGAGCCCGACTTCCGGCATGAGCAGGTGGCGGGAGTAGCGCAGGATCTCCTGATGAGAGAGCTGCGGGAGGGCCCGGGTGGGATGAAGTCGTTCCATGGTTGCTACCTCTAGTGACCGCACGAAGGGCGAACCATCTTCGATTGTAGCCCCGGGAAGAGCTGGGGAAGCGTCAATCCATCGGATGGGCCCGGCCTATCCACGGGCCAGGGGCCCAAGGCTTGGCCAGGCCGGGCTGACGCCCTCCCGCAATGCTGGGGACGATCATGAGACGGTCACTCTCGGAGACGCGAGTCGCTTGACCCTGCAAGTCTCGAACGTCCTTGTCGTTGACGAACAAGACGACATAGCTGCGCAGCGCTCCATCGCCGTCGAAGAGGTGGGGTCGCAAGGACGGATGGCGGACGACAAGATCCTCCAGGGAGGCCGCGACGGTGTCTCCCTGGGCGATGACGTCCTTCTGGCCGCCGACATAGGGGCGGAGCGGTGTGGGGATGCGTACGTGCGTCATGCGTTCTCCTTCGGTCCCGATTCGGCCAGGACCGTCTCTTCGATGAAGGCACCGCGGTCGTCGCGCAGCCGCCAGGAGCGGCTCTCCCGGGCCACTCCCGACTCGACGGAAGTGATCAGGTAAGAGTAGAAAGGCAGGGCGCGATCGAGGTCGAAGGCCGACGGCCGGGCAGGGTGATCGGGGTGGGAATGGAACACACCGAGGATGGTCAGACCGCTGCGCTCGGCTTCGTCTTCCGCCTCGAGGAGATCGATGGGATCGAGGCGATAGCGGCGGGTTTGCTCACCGGCTTCCCATCGGTTCTCGAGCGGAAGGATCGCGGTGACACGGCGGACGCCGTCATCGTGGAGACGTCCGAGGAGCAGGCCGGCGCCCTCGGCGGGGTAGGCCGCTTCGGCGATGGCGTGAACGGCCCGGGCCGTCTCGGGATCCATCCGCAGCGTCATTCCGCCTCCCAGAAGGGCTGGCCGAGGTACTTCCATCCAGAATCCGGGAAGATGGCGACGATCCATCCCTGTTCGAGCTCCGAGGCGATCTTCAATGCGGCGACGGCCGCCGCCGCAGCGGAGATGCCGACGAGCAGTCCCTCTTCACGGGCCAGGCGGCGGGCCATCGCGAAGGCCTCATCGGTCTCGATCGGAAGAGTCTCGTCGGGGACCGTTGGATCGAAGATGTCGGGCACGGGGCTGCTCGGCAGATGCTTGAGGCCTTCGAGGCCGTGAAGAGGCGTGGCGGGTTGAACGGCGACTAGCCGAACGCCGGAAATGGCCTCCCGCAAATATCGTCCGGTTCCGGTGAGGGTACCGGTGGTGCCGAGGCCCGCTACGAAATGGGTCAGGCGCCCGTCGGTTTGTCGCGCCACTTCCGGCCCGGTCGTCCGGAAGTGCGCCTGCCAGTTGGCCGGATGACGATACTGATCCGCGTAGTAGAACGCGTCAGGGTCCGAGGCGGCCATCTCGGCGGCGACGAGCCGCGCGCCGTCCGAGCCTTCGCTGGGATCGGTGAGGGTCAGGTCGGCGCCCAGGGCCTTGAGGATGGCGATCCGCTGGGGGCTGGCGTTCGCCGGCAGGGCGAGGTGGACACGCAGGCCCATCCGTGCCGCGAACGTTGCGTAGGCGATTCCCATGTTTCCGGAGGTCGAGTCGAGCAGCACCCGGCTGCCGGAGAGCGAGCCATCTTCCAGGGCGCCACGAAGGATGGCTTCTGCGGGGCGGTCCTTCACCGACCCGGAGGGATTGAACCATTCCGCCTTGGCGTAGAGGCGGACATCGGGGGAGATCCCTTCCGTGATGCGCTCAAGCGGAATCAGGGGCGTGTTGCCAACCGGACCGAAGGGGTCGGGCTGCGTCGAGAGTTGTCTTGGTGGACTTTCGGTCTGAAGAGCCATACCTGCTCCCAGGAGGTCGAGGTCTGCGATCGTCGACAGGCGCGCCGCGCCGCTCAGGGGTCGTGCGGGAGCGGGGCGCCCCAGGCCTGGGGCAGGCCGCTCCCGCTAGAGACAGGAGCAGAGGGGGATCGTGATCATGGCGAATATATATGACATTATTCATCAATATTATCAGGCAATCCCAGTCTGTCAAGCCTGGCATCGACCTTGCTTCTTTGGGTTACCCTTGTCCTGTCGCCGGGACTCTGCGGGTTGATATAATGAGGGCCATAGGGAGGCGGATCCTTCTGTGAGGCTAGGTCGGCCCCCGGATATGGGGGACCTCGGTGGCGCGCCCCTCGCCCGGGGCGTGCTTCGCCATATGGGAGTCGTGATCGCTGTGGCCGCTTTGTTCGCCACGGTCTTCACGGCATGGACGCCGGCGAGCCTGACGCCTGGCGAGTTCGTCGAGCAGTTGCTCGAGGCCGCCTCGGCCCGCCCGGCGCCGCCTGAAGTCGCGCCCCAGCCGGGGGAAATCCTTCCGGCTGCCAGCGGGGTCCGGATCGGGATCGTGGCTGGCCACTCCGGACCGGCCCCCGACTCGGGATACGTCGATCCCGGCGCCACCTGCGAAGATGGCCTGACCGAACTGGAGATCAACCAGAACATCGCCAATCTTGTCGTGCGATCCTTGCAGGCGGCCGGCTACAATGCCGAAAGCCTTCAGGAGTTCGACCCTCGGCTGACTGGCTATCGGGCGGTCGCTCTCGTTTCGATCCACGCCGACTCGTGCCTGGCGGTGAACGCCGATGCCACCGGCTACAAGATCACGGCGGCGATCGACACCGCCGTCCCGGATCGGTCCCAACGCTTGGTCGATTGCCTCGCCGACCGGTACGCGCAGGCGAGCGGCCTGCGCTATCATCCCGACAGCATCACCCGCGATATGACCGAGTACCATACGTTCTACGAGATCAACAGCGACACGCCGGCGGCAATCATCGAGACCGGATTCCTCTACCTCGATCGCGAATTCCTGACCCGGCATCCCGAGGATGCTGCGCGCGGAATCGCCGAAGGGGTCCTGTGCTATGTCAACAATGAGCCGGCCACGCCGCCGCAGTAGGATCGGCGCGTGAGCCAGCTGCGCGAGCTGATTGATGGCGCCAAGGCCGCCCTGGCGCGGGGCGATCGAGTCGCCGCCCGCCGCCTGGCCCGGCGCGCCGTCCGGCTGGACCCGCGTAGCGAGGCCGCCTGGCTCACCCTGGCGGCAGTCTCGGAGCCGCGCCCGGCGCTGGCCTACGCAGCCCGGGCCCTCGAGATCAACCCGCGCAGCCAGCCGGCCCGCCGGGCGATCCGCTGGGCGGTTCGCAAGATCCCGCGGCGGGAGCGCCAGGAGGCCCTCCGCCAGGTTCGGCTGCCAACCTCGCTGGCGATGCGCCCCGTACCGCTGGAGGCGCTGACGTCGCGGCGCTGGCTGTCCCCTCGGGTCGCCGTCCCTGCCCTGGTCCTGGTCATCGCCGTCGGTGTCTGGGCCGGCAGCCCGCCCGCCGACGCCGTGCAGCCGCAACAGGAATCATCGCCGGTGGGCAAGGCCACCTTCACCCCTACGCCGACCGACACCCCGACTCCGACGCCCACGCATACGCCAACGCCGACCCCGACGATCACGCCCACACCCTCGGAAACACCCACGCCGACGACGCGGCCGGACGTCTCGTTCGTCTACTCGGAAAACCCGGCCGAGATGGCCAACGAAGGGCGCTGGATCGATGTCGATCTCAGCGAGCAGCTGGTCACCGCCTACGAAGGCGAGATGGCCGTGCGCAGCTTCATCGTCTCGACCGGCACTTGGCTGCATCCCACCGTCACAGGTCAGTTCCGGATCTACGTCAAATTGCGATCCACCCCGATGGCGGGACCCGGCTACTACCTGCCGGGCGTTCCGTACACGATGTACTTCTACAAGGGATACGCCCTGCACGGGACGTACTGGCACAACAACTTCGGGACGCCGATGAGCCACGGCTGCGTCAACTTGCGCACGCCCGAGGCGGAGTGGCTCTTCGATTTTGCCTCGGTTGGAACGTTGGTCAATGTTCATCCGTAAGAGCGGAACCCCGGAGTGCGCGTCGTCCGGTCGGCCGGTCACCCTCGGCCGGCGAGATTTCCTGCGCCTCTCCGGGCTCGGTATCGCCGGGATTGCCGCTCCGTGGAAGGGATCAGCGCCTCGAGCCGCTTCGCCCTCGGGTCAGCTCGGACGGATCCTCCAGGATCGGGCGACCGTCTATGCCGAGCCGTCCTTCTCGGCTCGGCATGTCATGACGCTCTGGAGCGATGAAGTGCACGCCGTCCTCTCGGCGACCGTCGGCGATCCGCTCCCCGAGGCCAATCGGATCTGGTACGAAGTCGAGCGGCTCGGCTACATCCACTCCTCGTTCGTGCAGCCGGTCCGGGCCGATGTGAACCCGCCTGCCGCCCGTATCCCGTACCGCGGGACGCTGGCCGAAGTCACCCTGCCGTTCGTCGAGGCCTACTGGGAGCCGAGCAAAGGCGCCGAGCACGCCTATCGCTTCTACTATCACAGCACGCACTGGGTCAACGGCCTCTCCTTCGACAAGAAGGATCGCCCGTGGTATCGGATCTACGACGACCGGATCGCCGAGCACTACTACGTGATGGCCGAAGGGCTGCGAGTGATCCCGATCGCCGAATTGACGCCGATTGCCTCTGAAGTCCCGCCGGACCGCAAGCGGATCGAGGTCAGTCTCTCGGAGCAGTGGGCGAAGTGCTATGAGGGGGATACGCTCGTTCTGACGGCGCGGGTCTCCACCGGGGAAGTGCAAAAGGACGAGGAGTATTGGACTCCTCCCGGCACCTACACCACCTTCCGCAAGCGGGGTTCGCGGCACATGTCGGCCGGGAATCTCGCCACCGGATACGACCTGCCCGGAGTGCCATGGGTCTCGTACATCACCCAGGCCGGGATCTCCTTCCACGGTACCTACTGGCACAATGACTTCGGCACGCCGCGCAGTCATGGATGCATCAACATGACACCGGCGGCGGCCAAATGGGTCTACCGCTGGACCCATCCGGTCGTCCCGAGCCACATCGACGACCTGTGGACAGGCGGCGGCACCGCCGTCACCATCCTCCGTTAGAATCCCTCGCACCGCTCGAGATGAAGGAAGGTGTCGATGGCGCGTAAGGCGCTCTTTGGCGGTCTGGTCGTCGACGAGGACGATCAGCCGGTCCAAGTGGTCACGCTCGGCGACGAGGCGTTCTACGTCGTTGATGACGAAGGCTTTCTACGCCATGTCCCGAGCGAACAGGTCGACCGGCAGGTGCTCGAACACCTTGGGCGGATGATCGAAGGGCACGAGGACCTCATCAGTCGTGGGACAGCCGAGATGATCGGACAGGATGATATCTTCACCAAGGCGGCGATTGAGGCCTCGCTGCACAACCTCCAGGAGCAGTTCGACGCCCTGATCCAGCGCGGGATGCCGGACGAGGCCCAAGCCTGGCTGGGGATGATGGGATTTCGGGTCGTGGTCGACATCCACGGGAATGTCGTTCGCGTCGAGGAACCGCCCGGCTCACCGGATGCGGACGAGGACGGCTCCTGAGGCCGAAGAGGATTTCGGTATACTACTCAGCGCGACGAGGCCACTTCGTGACACTTTCGGACCACATCGTCGATGTCAGCGACGCGACCTTCGAAACGGAGGTCATCGAGCGTTCCTTCACCACGCCCGTGGTCGTCGATTTCTGGGCGCCATGGTGCGGTCCCTGCCGCACCCTGGGGCCGATGCTCGAGCGCATGACGATCGAGGCCGGCGGCGCCTTCTTCCTGGCGAAGGTCAACGTGGATGAGAACTCCGGGCTGTCGGTCCGCTTCGGCGTGCGCGGCATTCCGGCCGTCAAGGGTTTCCGGCAGGGCGAGGTCGTCGCCGAGTTCGTCGGCGCCCAGGCCGAGACGACCGTGCGCCGCTTCCTCGAACGGCTCGCACCCTCCGAGGCGGACATCGCCCTCGACAACGCCCGCGGCCTCCTGGCGACC
>DATIPT010000067.1:0-14262 GCA_035471625.1 Anaerolineales bacterium | reverse complement strand
CGATCGGCCGGAACATGACGCCCAAGAACCGCAATGCGCTGACGATGGCCAACACGGCAAAAAACCCGGAAACAATAGCGATCAGGGTAACGCCGAACGGTCTCTTCATGACCCTCTCCTCCGGAAGGGTGGGGGATTGACCGGCTCCCGCCGGGCCGAGATTGCGAACTGAGTATATAGCGAAAGCCGCCAATGGCAACTCTTCGGGAGTGGCGCAGGAGGTGACACTTGTTGCGTATCCGAGCCCGCTCGACGGGGTTTGGACGGCGCGCCGGCGAAGCAAGCCGTCCGCGACGAGGCGCAGGTCGAGCGAAAGGTTCACGGCTCGGGCGACGGGCCTTCGGCCTCCGCCCACGAAAGCATTGCCCGAAGGTTTCGATGTCGTGCGGTTTCGGCCCGGAGGCAGCTGGCCTCCGGAGCGGTCGGTCTGCCGGCCGGTGCCGGCTAGAAGGCCGGGATCACGTCTTCCGGGATCCGGGCGAGTTGTTCGTGGGCGCGCTGGAGCCGCACCTGGACGGACGCCAAGCGCCGGGTTGATTCCGGGCTTCCCGACTGATGCAGGGCGGAGCGCAGATCTTCCTGGGCCGCGTCGATCTCCAGCATCACCTGCCAGCGGCGGCTGGAAAGCTCTGCCCGAACGGCTCGGAGGACCGCGACCTGCGCTTCGGTGAATGACTCGACGAGTTCGCGCCGGAGCCTGTGCATTTCGTCATCGGTCATCGCCGCCTCCGCAGTCGAGCCGGGCCGTGCCGCACCGGGTGCGCCGTCAGTGTAAAATCATCGCGCAGATTCCGCGCTCGGGGTCATCGATCCATGCCCCCGAGGCCGCGCGCGGAACCGGAAGGCAAGTCGCATGGCCCTCAGCCAACTGGCTCGTTCGATCAGTGAGTCCCCGACCCTGGCGCTCAACGAGGAGGCCCGCCGGCTGCGCGAACGCGGCGAGGCGGTGATCAACCTCGGCATCGGTGAGCCGAAGAACAAGGCCCCGATCGGAGCCGTGACCGCTGCCGCCTCCAAACTCTCCGACGGCAACATCAAGTACTCGCCACCGGACGGGCTGCCGTCCCTGAAGAAGGCTGTGATTCGGTACACCGAGGACTACTACGATCGTCTGGCGTCCCCGGAGAACGTGATCATCTGCCCCGGCGCCAAGCAAGCGATCTTCGACGCGCTGTTCACGCTGCTCAATCCTCAGGACGAAGTCATCCTCCTGGCGCCTTATTGGGTCAGTTATCCGGAGATGGTTCGGATGGTCTACGGCGTTCCAGTGGTCGTGACGCCTGAGGACGGGACCTTCCATCCGCGGATGGAGGACATCGAAGAGGCCGTCGGCTCCTACACCAAGGCGATTGTTGTCAACAGCCCCAACAACCCTTCGGGCGTCGTGTACCGGGACGACTTCATGGCGGAGCTCGTCGCGTTTTGCGAACGCAAAGAGCTCTACCTGATCCTGGACGACATTTACCACCGCCTCGTCTTTGATGGACGCTCGCCGCCGAGCGCCCTTCGCTTCTCGAAACGGCCGCTCGACGAGAGCCGGCTGATCGTAATCAACGGGATCTCCAAGCTCTACGGGATGACTGGTTTTCGGATCGGGTGGGCGGTCGCCAGCCGGTCGATCATTGAAGTCATGACCAATGTCCAGGCCCAAACGGCTTCCTGCCCGCCGACCCTGCTGCAGGCGGCCGCCGAAGGCGCCCTGACCGGGATCCAGACCGTGACCGACTCGCTGCGAATGATGATGGAGAACAACCGCGATGTCGCCGTCCGGGAGCTGGCGGCTCTCCCCGGCGCCCACACCGTTCGGCCCGGAGGGACTTTCTACTGCCTGCCGGACCTGCGCGCCTATCAGGGCGACTCGGTGGCCCTGGCCCGCTTCCTGCTCGACAAAGCCCGCGTCGTCACGGTGCCGGGGCGGGAATTCGGCATGGAAGGTCACCTGCGCCTCAGCTACGCCGGTTCGACGAAGGAGATCACCGAGGGAATCGCTCGCATCCGGTGGGCGCTCGACCCCGAGGCGCCCCAGGAGATCTTCATCGGGGACCACCGAGTCGTGAGGGATTGGGCATGAGGGACGTCCTCGATATCCGAACCCCGGCCCAGGGCCACGCCGGAGTCCTGCACAGCGACTACGGCCTGGAGGTTCTGGGCCTGACCAACCTGGGCACGGTCTACTGGAATCTGCCTCCGGAAGCTCTGTACGAAGAGGCCATCTTTCGCCGCGAAGGGGCGATGGTCGAGCAGGGTCCGCTGGTCGTCAACACCGGCGATCACACAGCTCGCGCCGCCAATGACAAGCTTATCGTGCGCGAGCCGAACTCGGAGGAGCATGTATGGTGGGGAGACTACAACCGGCCCTATCCCTCCGACCGATTCCAGGGCCTGCTCGATCGGCTCCAGGGGTATCTACAGGGACGCGACATCTTCATCCAGGATTGCCTTGCCGGGGCCGACCCTGAGTTCCAGCTCCCGGTCCGAATCATCACCGAGACCGCATGGCACAGCCTGTTTGCCCGGAACATGTTTCTGCTTCCGGAGAGTCCGGACGCCTACCGCCGGCATGTCCCGGAATTCACCGTCCTGGCGGTTCCCGGGTTCCGGGCCTCCAGCGCCATCGACGACACCCGGTCGGGCACGTTCATCCTGGTCGACTTCGAGCGTCGCCTGTGCCTGATCGGGAACACGGGATACGCCGGGGAGATCAAGAAGTCGGTCTTCACGGCGCTCAACTACCTCCTGCCTCTCCAGGGCGTGATGCCGATGCACTGCTCGGCCAACGTCGGCCCCGATGGAGACGTGGCGCTGTTCTTCGGACTCTCCGGAACCGGGAAGACGACGCTCTCAGCCGATCCGACGCGTCGCCTCATAGGAGACGACGAACACGGGTGGAGTGACGCCGGAGTCTTCAACTTCGAGAACGGCTGCTACGCCAAAGTCATTCGCCTCTCGGCCTCCGCGGAGCCGGAGATCTACGCGACCACCCAACGCTTCGGCACGATCCTGGAGAACGTGGTCTTCGACCCGGTCAATCGGCGGATCGACCTGGACGACGACCGAATCACCGAGAACACTCGGGCCTCGTATCCGCTCGAGTACATCGCCAATGCGGTGCCGGAGAAACGCGGCGGCCATCCGGCGAACATCTTGCTGCTGACGTGCGACGCCTCCGGCGTGATGCCGCCGATCGCCCGTCTGTCGCCGGATCAAGCCCTGTACCAGTTCATCTCGGGATACACCTCCAAGATCGCCGGGACGGAGGTCGGCATCGGCTACGAACCCCAGCCGACCTTCAGCACGTGTTTCGGGGCGCCCTTCATGGTCCATCACCCGTCCGTCTATGCCGGGCTGCTGCGGGCGAAGATCGAGCGCTACGGCGCCCGGTGCTGGCTGGTCAACACCGGATGGATCGGCGGCCCCTTCGGGGTCGGCAAGCGGATTAGCATCGGCTACACGCGTGCCCTGTTGAACGCTGCCCTCGAGGGCCGTCTTCAATCGGTGGAGCATGCTCGCGACCCGGTCTTCGGGTTCGACGTGCCGCAGTCGTGCGACGGCGTGCCTCCGGAAATCCTGAATCCGGCCGGGACGTGGTCCAGCCAGAGCGGCTACATGGAGAAGTACCGGCAACTGGCCGCCCGCTTCATCGAGAACTTCAAGAAGTTCGAGGATTCCTGTCCGCCCGAGGTCGTCGCCGCCGGACCACGCAAGCCCTGAGAGGCGGCGCGATCCGCGGCACTCGTGCTTCGACCGGGATCGGAAGGCAATCGGGGGTCGGAGGGATGGCCCGTCTCTCCGACCCCGTTGAGTCCGAATCGGAGGCGCGGCGGGCCGCAGGGAGGCAAGCTGGTGCCCACGCAGGCGGAGGCGAAGACACCCCTGCCCATAGAGATCGTCCGGATGCGCGACCATCGCTGGCGCCGCACTCGCCTCCGCCGCTTGCGAACGCCTGCGGACGCCCGTCGTTTCGTGCGGACCGTCGGGTTCTGCCTTTTCTGGCCGACCGAAGGGATCGAGATGCCGAACCTGCTGCACGCCATCGCCGGCAATGCCCGGCCCCTGGCGGCCGGCTTCGACGATCCCTCGATCGGCAGGTCGTGGTCCTGGAAAGACGAGGCCCTCGATAAACGGTGGTGGTACTACGGCAAACTCCTGCGGCGCCGATCGACTCTCGTCTCCCTCGAGCTCCTGCCGGCTTTCTACGCGCTAAGCGAGAACTATGGGGACCCGCAGGACTACCTGGTGGAATATCGCGAGGGCAGGCTCTCCGCCGAGGCCAAGGCCGTCCTCGAAGCCTTGATGGAGAACGGGCCCCTCGACACCATCCGGCTGCGCCAGGAGGCGCGCCTGGCCAATCCGCAGGTCAAGGCCCGCTTCGACCGCGCCCTGGTCGAATTGCAGGGCGGCTTAAAAGTGCTGCCGGTCGGAGTGGCGGAGGCCGGCGCCTGGAACTACGCGTTCATCTATGACCTCGTCGATCGCTGGTTTCCGGATCTCGATGCACGCGCTCGACACCTGACGACCCGGCAGGCTCGCGAGGCGATCGCCCAAGGGATGGTGAAGAATCTCGTCGCCGCCACCCCGGCCGACCTGCGCCGGAGCCTCGGGTGGAGCGTCCGCGATATCGACCGGACTCTGGAGGGACTCGTGGAAGCGGGCAGCCTGCGCCGCATGGCCCAGGGAGAGTCGGTCTACTTCGTTGCGGCGCGTTGGGCCGGCGCCGTCGGACGGGCACTGCGGCGCAAGGCGACCCGCCGGGCTTCGGCGCAGCGCACTTCGCCGCGAGGCGGGCGTCGCTGAGTTCCCGACGGACAACGCGGTCGCCGGATTCGAAGGGAGGGAACGTCGCATGAGCTTGATGCGCAGAGTCGACCAGGCCCGTGATGCCTTTCGGCGGGGGGATCGGGCGGCGGCCGCGGCTGCCCATGACCCCGAGCGGATCGGCCGGGCAGCGAGCGAGGAGCACGCCGGTGCCGGGGGTCAGTACATCGGCGATCTGGTCTACGGCGGGCTCGACGGCATCGTCACGACCTTCGCCATCGTCAGTGGTGTGGCCGGGGCCGCCCTGGGCTCGGAAGTCATCTTGATCCTCGGCCTGGCGAACCTGCTCGCGGATGGTTTCTCCATGGCCAGCGGGGCCTACCTGTCAACGAAGAGCGAAACGGAACTGTACGAGCGGGAGTACGCCCGAGAGCGGTGGGAGGTGGAGCACTTCCCGGAGGGAGAACGGACGGAGTTGCTGGAACTCTACAAAGTGCGCGGCTACACCGACCAGGAGGCCAGTGCCCTGGTCGGTATCCAATCGCGAGATCCGGAACGTTGGGTCAAGGCGATGATGGTCGACGAGCTGGGGATGATACCGGACGAGAGGAATCCCCTCGCCAGCGCCTTCGCAACGCTTGCGGCCTTCGTCGTCGCCGGGTCGCTTCCTTTGTTGGTCTACGTCGTGGGGCTGTTCGTCCCGATCGATTCCCTCACAGCGTTCGTCGCCTCGACGATTCTGGCCGGCGTCGCATTGTTCGGGCTCGGGGCGGCCAAGGTCTTCATCACTCGGAACAACCCGTTGCGAAGCGGCTTGGAGATGCTGGCCGTCGGCGGGCTGGCAGCGGCCGTCGCCTACGCGGTCGGGGCGTTGCTCAAGGGGTTGGTGGGATGAGGCGCGCCGGGTTCAGCGCATAAGGTCTTTCAGGGAATCGCGCGTGTCGGCGGCGCGGCCGATGATCATTCCCAGGATCGCCAGGAACAGGGCGATGACTCCAGCGCATGGGAGGGACCAGGGCGAGACCCACAGGAGCGGCACGATGGCGACCCCGAGCGCCCCGATCGCCAGCCCGAAGAAGGCGCCCTTCCACATGCTGGGGATCTCGGACCAGATCTTGCCGAGGGAGAACGCCTCAACGGCGCCGCGCTGTTTGCGGGCGATCTTCCCGTGGAGCTGACGTTGCTTCGATTGTGGATCGCGGGTGGCGATCTGGCGGTCCCGCAGTCGGCGGAGCCGCTCTTGTTCCGATTCGGGCGCCATGCGGATGACTCCGGCGGGTCGGCCGATACGACTGTATGCCACCCCGGCCGCTGGCGCAAGCCGGATCTGGCCCAGCGGGACAGGGTCAAGCGGCTTCGTGTGACCTCCCTCGCTCGGCCGCTGGACACTCGTCGCTTGCCCTGCAGGCGATCTTTCGGCAAACTGAGAGGATGAACGTCCCGACCTCGGGTCGTTTTGGCGGCCCGTTCTTCTTGGAGGTTACCCCCCATGCCCAAGGCCAAACCGAAGAAGACGACCAAGCGGACGACCAAGGCGAAGCCACGCGCCAAGGTTGTGAAGCCGAAGGCCAAGGCCAAGGCCAAGCGTCTTCCCTACAAGCCGATCCGCCTCAAGCTGCTCAGGCCGGTGCCGTCCGATATTGAAATCGCGCAGGCGGTCAAGCCGAAGCCAGTCACATTGATCGCCCAGGAAGTCGGGCTCAAGCCTGCCGAGCTCGAACTGCACGGAGAGTACAAGGCCAAGGTCCGCCTCGAAGTTCTGGATCGCCTCAAGAAGCGTCCCAACGGGAAGTACATCGACGTCACGGCGATCACGCCCACCCCCCTTGGCGAAGGCAAGAGCACGACGATGATGGGCCTGAGCCAGGCCCTCGGGGCCCATCTCGGGAAGCGTGTCTTCACCTGCATCCGCCAACCGAGCCAGGGCCCGACCTTCGGCATCAAGGGCGGCGCGGCCGGCGGCGGATACTCGCAGGTCATCCCGATGGAGGAGTTCAACCTCCACCTGACCGGTGACATCCACGCCATCACGGCGGCCAACAATCTGCTGGCGGCGGCCATCGATGCCCGGATGTTCCATGAAGCATCCCAGACCGATGAGCAACTCTTCAACGCCCTGTGCCCGGCCGACAAGAAGGGCAAGCGCCGGTTCTCTCCAACGATGAGGCGCCGGCTCAAGAAGCTCGGGATCGACAAGACCGATCCCTCCGCCCTGACGCCGGAGGAGCGCAAGCGCTTTGCCCGGTTGGACATCGATCCCGAGTCGATCACCTGGCAGAGGGTAATCGACACCAACGATCGCTTCCTGCGCCGGATCATGATCGGCATGGGGCCCGAAGAGAAGGGCATGACTCGCGAGACCGGCTTCGACATCACCGTCGCGAGCGAGATCATGGCCGTCCTGGCGCTGACCACGGACGTCGCCGATCTGCGCGAGCGCCTGGGGAAGATGGTCATCGGCACCAGCCGGGCCGGCGAGGCGGTCACATCCGAGGACCTGGGGGTGGCCGGCGCCCTGACCGTGCTGATGAAGGACGCCATCATGCCGACCCTGATGCAGTCCCTCGAAGGAACGCCGGTGTTCGTGCATGCCGGGCCGTTCGCCAACATCGCTCACGGGCAGTCGTCGATCATTGCCGACAAGATCGCCCTGAAGCTCGGCGACTATGTCGTGACTGAATCGGGCTTCGGCGCCGACATCGGAATGGAGAAGTTCTTCGACATCAAGTGCCGCTACTCGGGCCTGATCCCGCAATGTGTGGTGATGGTCGCCACGGTCCGCGCCCTCAAGATGCACGGCGGCGGGCCGAAGGTCGTGGCCGGGAAGCCGCTGGACCCCGCTTACACAGACGAGAACCTGGAACTGCTTCGCAAGGGGCTGGGGAACCTCCAGCACCATATCCGGAACGCCAAGCGGTTCGGCGTGAACGTCGTCGTGGCGGTGAATTCGTTCGCGACCGACACCCAGGCCGAAGTGGAGCTGGTGCGCAAGGCGGCCAAGGAGGCCGGAGCTGAGGACGCCGTCGTCTGCACGCACTGGATGGACGGCGGAAAGGGCGCCGTGGCACTGGCGGAAGCGGTTGTCAAGGCTGCCGAGAAGCCGACCAAGTTCCAGTTCCTGTACCCCTTGGATTGGTCGATCAAGCAGAAGATTGAGAAGGTCTGCAAAGACATCTATGGAGCCGACGGCGTGGAGTACTCGCCCGAGGCCGAGAAGAAGATCGAACTCTACACTCGCCTTGGCTTCGACAAGCTCCCGCTGTGCATGGCCAAGACCCACTTGAGCCTGAGCCACGACCCGGCGCTCAAGGGAGTTCCCAAGGGCTTCACCGTCCCGATCCGGGATATCCGCGCCTCCGTCGGGGCCGGTTTCCTGTACCCGCTCCTCGGGACGATGCGGACGATGCCGGGCCTACCGACTCGCCCGGTGTTCTACGATGTGGATCTGGACCTCAAGACGGGAAGGGTCGTCGGACTGTTCTAGACGACGTCTCTCGATCACGAGTTGCCAGGGGCACGGCGTCGCCGTGCCCCTGGCCGTTTCGGTGTCTGCGCGGGCGGGAGCCGCGGCGCCGGCCCGCCCTAGGCCCCGTACTTCTCGAGCCGCCCGGCGTGGGCGAGCAAGAGAGGCATCAGAGACGCCGAAGGGATCGTTCCCAGCCCACCGGCGGCGCAGGCCGCCTCCCCGAACGCGTGGGCGTGATCGACGCGCGCGGTGGCCGGAGCCCAGAGCAGAAGCGGCACCGGATGCCACGAGTGGCTTCGCATCTGCGAAGGCGTGGAGTGGTCGCCGGTAATCGCCAGGACGTCGGGCTTGAGGTCGAGCAGCGCCGGGAGCGCCTGGTCGACCTCCTCGATCGCCAACGCCTTCGCCTCAAAGTCGCCGTCTTCGCCGCGCGAATCGGGCTTCTTGACATGGATGAAGAAGAAGTCGAAGTCGTCCCAGGCGGCCGCTGCGGCGCGGAACTCCTCGGCCGGCGTTTCCCCGTCGAAGTCGACCACTCGCATACCGACGAGGGCCGAGACGCCACGGTACATCGGGTACACGGCGACGCAGCCTGCCCGCACGCCGAAGGCTTCGGGGAACGGGTCCAGGGCCGGGTCGGTCGAGAATCCACGCAAGGTGAGGCCGTTGGCCAGAGGTTCGCTTCGGAGCAGGTCGAAGGCCTGATCGATCCAGGCCTGGACAATGCGCCCCGTCCGTTCTGCCGCCGGGTCGGCGGCCTGGACCGGCAGGGGAGCCACCCCAGTCGCCTGCGGGTCTGTGTCCGCAAGCGCTGGATGAAGGCCGGATCCACGAAAAACGACGGCAAAGCGGTGTTCCCGCACATGGCGGACGACTGTCTCCGCGCCGTCGACCCGGATCGTCGCCAGCCGCTCCGCAATCGGCGCCGCCATCTCGCCGGGAATACGCCCGGCTCGGCGGTCTGTGATTCGCCCTTGGGCGTCTACGGTACAGAAGTTGCCGCGCGCCGCGACGTCGCCTCGTCTCACCTCTAGTCCGACACCGATAGACTCGAGGACGCCGCGCCCCACCGGCTGCGCGATGGGGTCGTATCCGAACAGAGCCAGGTGGGCCGGGCCCGAGCCGGGCGTCAGGCCTGGCCCGAGGGGGACGATCGCCCCGAGCGAGCCTTGCTGGGCCAACTGGTCCATGTGGGGAGTCTTCGCCGCCTCGAGTTCCGTCTTTCCGTCTGAGGTGCGCGGCAGGCCGCCCAGGCCGTCGAGCACGAGCAATACGATCTTGGAGGAGGATGCTTTGTGAAGGTCACGCAGGATCTGGAGGGGTGCCATCAGCGCGTCCGAAAAGGGGATCGAGAGGTCATGGGGATTATACAGCCCGGTCTGCGGCGGCGGTACCAGCGGGAACAGACGAGTGACAGGGGGCCGGTTTGGGTCTGCCCGAGACTTGCCGGAGAATCTATCCAGGACGAACCACGACGTCCCGCATGACATCCCACGGATCGCCTTTCGTTGACCGCCCCCTACCGCTCTGGTATAGTCTTCGCCGTGGCCGGTATGCCAGAGCGGGAATCCACCAATGGCGGGTCGGCCAGTCGTTGGCGGACACTCCGGCGCTGGCTGCAGCCTGGCTTGGGGGTCAAGCGATGGCTGGTGGCCATGGTCATCGGGACCGTGCTCTTTGGTCTCGGTGTCGCCCTGCTTCTTCTGACGCTGCAGCAGGTTAGCCCAGGATCCCCGATCATCGGGATATTGGGGCTGGCAGAGGGTCGCCCAGCCTTGCGGGCTGTGGCCCTCATCGTGGCCGGAGTCGGCCTGCTGTACCTTTCCGTCTTCCGCCTCAACCGAGCTCTCCTGGCGCCCTATCTCCGCTCGGGGAAGGCCGTCGTCGATGCCGTCGCCGAACACCGCCGCCTCGGTCGGGGTCCGAAAGTCGTGGCGATTGGAGGCGGGACCGGCCTATCGACCTTGCTGCGCGGGATGAAGGAGCGGACCGGCAACCTGACGGCGATCGTCACAGTGGCCGATGACGGGGGATCTTCGGGGAGATTGCGCCGCTCACTCGGCCTTCCGCCACCCGGAGACGTGCGCAGCTGCCTGGCGGCCCTGTCCGATGATGAGGACTTGCTCACCCAGCTCTTTCGCTATCGATTCGGCACCGACAGCACCCTCGAGGGCCATTCCTTCGGCAACCTGTTCATCGCTGCCCTGGCGGCGGTGACCGGAAGCTTCGAGCGAGGCGTCTTTGAGGCCGGGAGAGTCTTGGCGATCCGCGGCCGAGTCGTGCCTTCGACGCTTGAGAATGTGTCGCTCGTGGCCGACAAGGCGCACGCGATTGACTCTCAGGCATTCCGGATTGAAGGAGAGAGCCGGATCCCGGTGGTGCCAGGGCAGGTGCGTCGTGTCCATCTCGAACCGAACGACGTCCCGGCCTATCCCGAGGCGATTCGGGCTATCTTGGCCGCCGATATGATCGTCATCGGGCCGGGAAGTTTGTATACGAGCCTGCTACCGAATCTTCTCGTTCGTGAGTTGACCGAAGCGATTCGGGCCAGTCGAGCCTTTAAGGTCTTCGTGTGCAATCTGGCGACCCAGCCCGGAGAAACCGACGGCTATGACTGCTCCGGCCACCTGCGCGCCCTCGAGGAGCATGTTGGCGCGCGTTTGGTCGACCTGATGCTCGTTCATCAGTGCCCAAATCCGAAGGCGACAGATCCGGAGACGGCCGTGCGCGTCACCGGCAACGGCCAGGACACGCCGATGGTGGCCGAGGACGTAGCCGATCCGGAGACCCCCGGTCGGCATGACTCAGAGAAGCTTGCCGAGGTCCTGGTGCGCTTGCTCGAGGAGCGCACCGGACCGCTTGACCTCGCGGCGGCGGAGCCGCCGGCTGTTGGCGGCCGCCTCAATTGACCCCACTCAATAGGAGCTCCCTATGACCGCACGCATCGGAATCAACGGCTTCGGCCGAATCGGTCGCCAGGTGCTCAAGGCTGTCCTGGAGAACTACTCGAAGGACCTCGAAGTGGTCGCCGTTAATGACCTCTTCGACGCTGAGACCAACGCCCACCTGTTTCGCTACGACTCGACCTACGGGCGCTATCCCGGGGAAGTCGAGGTTCGAGGCGGCAACCTCGTCGTCGACGGCCGGACGATCAAGGTCTTCGCTGAGAAGGATCCATCGCGCCTTCCGTGGAACGATCTTGGTGTCGGGATCGTGATCGAGTCGACTGGGGTGTTCCGCGATGGGAAAAGCGGCGACAAGCCCGGCGCCGATGTGCATATCACTCAGGGTGGCGCCAAGAAGGTCATTATCACGGCGCCCGCCAAGAACGAGGACCTGACGGTGGTACTTGGGGTCAACGGCCATCTGTACGATCCCGCCAAGCACCACATCATCTCGAACGCCTCGTGCACGACCAACTGCCTGGCGCCGGCGGCGAAGGTGGTCCATGATCTGGCGACGATCCGCCGAGGGATGATGACGACCGTCCATGCCTATACCAACGATCAGCGGATCCTCGATCTAGCCCACAAGGACCTGCGGCGGGCCCGCGCCGCAGGCCTGAACATCATTCCGACGACGACCGGCGCCGCCCGGGCGTTGGCCAAGGTCATCCCCGAGCTCGAGGGCAAGTTCGACGGGTACTCTCTCCGCGTGCCGACCCCGACGGTGTCTGTCGTGGATTTCGTGGCGGAGGTCGAGCGAGAGACATCCGTGGAGGCGCTGAACGCGGCCTTCGAGGCCGCCGCCAAGGGGCCGATGAAGGGCATCCTGGAGCTCACGCGCGAGCCGCTGGTCTCAACCGATTTCCGGGGCGATCCGCACTCCTCGATCGTCGACGGGCTGTCGACCATGGTCGTCGGAGGCACGATGGTCAAGGTCGTGGCTTGGTACGACAACGAGTGGGGGTACTCGGTGCGAACGGCGGATTTGGCCGCCATCCTGGCTAAATCGCTGTAGGCCCGAAGCCGGCGCAGGGAGGCTGAGCGAAGCCTGCCCCAGACAAAGGGGAGGGGTCGAAGCGGCCTGCGCCGAACTGTGTGGGGGATCCAAAGTCGGCGCTCTTCGACCGAGCTCAGAGCGCCTCCGTAGGTGGAGGCGTCCATGTTTGCCAAGAAGACCGTGCGCGATGTTGAGTGGAAGGGGGAACGTGCGCTCGTCCGCGTCGATTTCAATGTCCCATTGAAGGACGGCGAGGTCTCCGACGACACCCGGATCCGGGCGGCGCTGCCGACGATCCGGTACCTGCTCGACGAGGGGGCGTCGGTGGTGTTGTGCTCGCACCTCGGTCGCCCGAAGTCCGGTCCTGATCCGAAGTTCTCCTTGTCCCCGGTGGCCCGGCACCTGGAAGCGCTGCTGGGGAGCCCGGTGCGGTTCGTGGCGGCCCTGGTCGGACCGCAGGCCGAGGCGGCGGCCGATGCGCTTGCCCCTGGAGAGGTCCTTCTCCTCGAGAACACCCGCTTTGAGGCCGGAGAGACCAAGAACGACCCCGGGCTGTCGGAAGCGCTCGCCAAGTTGGGCACTCGCTACGTCAATGACGCGTTTGGCTCGGCACACCGCGCCCATGCTTCCACTGAAGGGATCGCGCACCAACTGCCGGCGGTCGCCGGGTTCCTCATGGAGAAGGAACTGACCTTTCTAGGACAGGTCATGGACGCGCCGGCTCGTCCATTTGTGGCGATCCTCGGAGGCGCCAAGGTCTCCGACAAGGTCGGTGTCGTCAATAGCCTGCTGCAGCGTGCCGACCGCCTGCTGGTTGGCGGCGGGATGGCCAACACGTTCCAGGCCGCTCAAGGCAAGGCGATGGGCGAGTCGCTTGTTGAGGCGGAGGCGATCGAGACGGCGCGCGCACTTCTGGCCTCCGCCGGAGCGAAGCTGATGCTCCCGGTTGATGCGGTGATTGCCGACGAGTTCTCGGAACATGCCAACGCCAGGGTGATCGATCTCGGTGAGGTGCCGCCGACCTGGCGGGTGATGGATATCGGCCCGAAGACGTCGCAGGCGTACGCCGAGGCCCTGGCGTCGGCAAGATTGGTTGTCTGGAATGGTCCGATGGGGGTCTTCGAGATGGCGCCGTTTGCCGTCGGGACCTTTGCGGTCGCTCGTGCTCTGGCGCAGACCCAGGCGACCTCGATCGTCGGAGGTGGTGATTCGGCTGCCGCGGTGGCGCAGGCCGGCCTAGCCGATCGGATGACGCATGTCTCGACCGGTGGCGGCGCGACGCTCGAACTGCTCGAGGGGAAGGTGCTGCCGGGCGTGGCGGCCCTGGAAGACCGCTGACCCAGCGGCCTTGGGGCTGGCCTCGGTTCCTGCAAGACCCATCGGAAGGCAAAGGAGCTGTCCTGAGGACAGCTCCTTTGTATCTGGCTGCTGCCGGGTCAGGCCGCCTAGTTGGCGGGTTCGACGATCACCTCAACGATCGAGGGGTTCCCCGCGGTGATCACGCGGTAGGCCTGCGTGTTGACGAAGAGCAGCGTGCCGGTCGAATCGGTGATGCGAGCAGAAACAGCGTAGTTGAACCGCGTGTCGATCTTCGTGGGATCGAACGCGATCGTGTACGGCACCGGCAGCGACGAGAAGTCGGTGGTCACGGTTTCCCCGATGACGACGGCCGCAACATCGGCTTTGGAGACGTCTTGGAGCTGGACGGTCAGGGCCCAGCCGGGGGCCGGCTCGATCGACTGGAGGAATCCAACCGTGCCGAGGACCACCGAATGGAACGACAGCGTCACCGGCGACTTCGACCCGAACAACTGGAGGCCGTTGCGGTCGATCGCCAGGCCTTCAGCGTTCTGCAACTCGGCCAGAAACTGGATCTCCTGATCCATGAGACCCGGCGGCTCGGGACAGATCCTGCGGGTGGACGCCAGTGGGCCGATCTGGATCGAGGTCCCCGAGCGTTCGTAGGGGCCGTTGTACGTGTTGCAGCCTGCGAAGCCGGATGCCGTCCCCTTCGTCAGATCGAGTGTGAGCGGGTCGTCGCCCACAAGGGACTGGCCACCAAGCGAGGTCAGAGACCAGAGCAGGTCTTCGATCCCGGC
>DATIPT010000066.1:0-44676 GCA_035471625.1 Anaerolineales bacterium | reverse complement strand
GTACGTATGATCATCGCCGAGCAGAAACCCTTCGAAGAGGTCAAGGAGTTGATCACCGGAGCCGACAAGGTCCTGGTCGTCGGCTGCGGCACCTGCGTCACCGTGTGCTTCGCCGGAGGCGACAAGGAGGCCGGGATCCTGGCCACAAGCCTGCGGATGGCGACTCGGATCGACGGCAGCCCCCAGGACGTCACGCACACGACGGTGCAGCGCCAGTGCGAATGGGAGTACATCGACCCGCTGGAGGCTCAGATCGGCGAGGCCGACGTCGTCCTGTCGCTCGGATGCGGGATCGGCGTCCAGGCCTTAGCCGAGCGGTTTCCGAAGGCGATCGTCGTCCCGGGCCTCAACACTTCCTTCCTCGGCCTTCCGACCGAGCAGGGCGTGTGGGAAGAGCGCTGCGCCGCCTGCGGCTCATGCATCCTCGGCCTGACCGGAGGCATCTGCCCGATCGCTCGCTGCGCCAAGCAATTGCTCAACGGACCTTGCGGCGGGTCGCAAGGCGGGATCTGCGAGATCGGCAAGGACACGCCTTGCGCCTGGCAACTGATCCATGACCGGCTCGAATCGCAAGGACGCCTGCATCTGCTGATGGACATCCAACCGGCAAAGGACTGGTCGACCAGCCGCGACGGCGGCCCGCGCCGGATCACCCGCGAAGACCTCCGCCTAGCGGCGGAGGCCTCCGAGTAGGAGGCACGCATGGACGCCCCTTCCACCAACGGCTTCCATTCCGGCTCACGTCTCGAGCGCGTCCTGCGCGCTGGGCACTTCGCCGCCACCGCCGAGCTCGGCCCGCCGCAGAGCGCCGATCCTGAGGTGATCCGGGAGAAAGCGCGCTTGCTTGCGGGGATCGTCGACGCCGCCAATATCACCGACAACCAGACGGCGATCGTCCGCATGTCGAGCATCAGCGCCGGGGCGATCGCCCTGCAGGAGGGTGTCGAGCCGGTGATGCAGATCACCTGCCGCGACCGCAACCGCCTGGCGATGCAGTCCGATCTGCTCGGCGCCTACGCCCTCGGCCTGCGCAACGTGCTTTGCCTGACCGGAGACCATCAGTCCTTCGGCAACCATCCGACGGCCAAGAACGTTCACGACCTGGACTCGCTCCAATTAATCCAGATGGTCGTCGGAATGCGTGATAACAAGACGTTCCAGTGCGGCGATGCGATCAAGGGCCTCGAACCACGCTTCTTTGTCGGCGCGGCGGCCAACCCCTTCGGCGACCCGTTCGAGTGGCGTCCGCAGCGGCTCGCCAAGAAGGTTAGCGCCGGCGCTGATTTCATCCAGACCCAGTTGATCTTCAACGTGCCGCGCTTCGCTGAATTCATGCAGAAGGTACGCGACCTGGGAGTCCACAAGCAGGTGTACATCCTCGCCGGGATCGGGCCGCTCAAGTCGCCGGGGATGGCCAAATACATGCGCGACGAGGTCCCCGGCTTGGATGTGCCCACCGAGTACATCGATCGTATGACGGCCGCCGGCGAAGGGATCGACAAGGAAGACAAGAAGGCCCGGGGCGCCGCCTGGCGGGCCGAGGGGATGAAGATCGCCATCGAACTGATTCAGCAGATGCGGCAAATCGAGGGCGTGGCCGGGGTTCACCTGATGGCGATCGAATGGGAAGAGGCCGTTCGCCCGATCTTCGAAGGTGCGGGGCTGCTCCCCCGCCCCGAGCTCGAGCCGGCGGCCGCCGCCGGAGCGGTGTGAGGTAGGCATGGAGACATCGCTGAGTACCGATCTGGCCGAGCGGATCCGCTCGGCAACCGGGGAAAACGTCTTCCTCTGCTACCAGTGCATCAAGTGCACATCGGGATGTCCTCTGGCAGAGTTCTTCGACCTGGCGCCAAACCAGGTGCTGCGCGCCGCTCAGCTCGGGATGGAGGAGCGGCTGTTCGATAGCCGCACCCCCTGGCTGTGCGCCTCATGCCAGACCTGCACGACCCGCTGTCCACAGGGCATCGATGTCGCCCGGGTGATGGACTTCCTGGTGGCCGAGGCGCGCCGGCGGGGGATCCCCCCGAAGGTGCCGGAGGTCGCCCTGTTCCACAAGGTCTTCCTGCGCGACGTCGACATCCTGGGCCGGGCCTATGAGTTGGGCCTGATGGCCGAGATGAACTTGCGCACCGGCCATATCACCAAGGATCTCGACCTCGGCCTGGAGATGTTCCGCCGGGGCAAGCTCCGCATTCTCCCGGAGGTCGTCGGCAAGCCGTCGCGCCGCGCTCCCATCGCCCCGTCGTCACGCCCGGAGAACGAGATCGGCTACTACCCGGGCTGTTCCCTGCACTCGATGGCCGAGGAGTTCGATCTCTCGACGCGGGCAGTCCTGGAGGCTCTCAATCTCAAACCGGTCGAACCGGAGGGATGGGTGTGCTGTGGCTCGACACCCGCCCACCGCGTCGATGAGCGACTGGCCGTGGAACTCCCGGCCCGAAGCCTGATCCAGTATGAACAGGAGGGCCTCGACGAAATCGCGCTCCCCTGCGCTTCATGCTTCAGCCGCTTCCGGACCGCCAAACACCACCTGCAGACCGATCCCGACCTGCGCCAGGAGTTGGAAGGGAAACTGGGCTACACCTTCGACGACCGCCTCGAGATCCTCTCGCTGCTAGACCTGATCGACCAACGCGTCGGGCTTGAAGCGGTCGGGCGGCGCGTCGAGCGGCCCCTGGAGGGGCTGCGGGTGGCGTGCTACTACGGCTGCTTGCTGACCCGGCCTCCGGACGTGACCGGGGCCGAAGAGGTCGAGTATCCGATGGTGATGGACCGCCTGATCGAAGCCCTCGGCGGCGAGCCGGTCGCCTGGGACAGCAAGGTCTCGTGCTGCGGGGCGTCGCTGGCGATCACCAACCCGGAGATCGTCCTGGCGATGAGTCGAGCGATCCTAGAGAACGCCCTCGCCCGCGGGGCGGATGTCGTCGCCGTCGCCTGCCCGCTTTGTCATAGCAACCTCGACAGCCGCCAGCGCCAAATGAAGATCGAGAATCCGATCCCGGTCCTGTATGTCACGCAGCTGATGGCGGTCGCGTTCGACATGCCGAAACAAGCCGCTCTGCGCCGCAACCTCACCAATCCGGCCCCCGTCCTCGAATCGAAGGGGTTGCTGTGAGCGAACGGCCCCTTCCCTTCCTCGTTCTGACGAGGACCGGCCAGGACGTCCGCCTGTGTCAGGCCTGCGATCAGTGCGATGACTGGCTGGCCGAAGGGATGGACCTTTCCTTCGGGGAGATCCTGCGCAGCGCCGCGCGCAATGACGAGCGGGCCCTGACGTGCAGCAGTCTCTGGCGCTGTGAGCCTTTCCTGGATCGCCAAACCCCCTGCCAGGCCGGCCTCGATATCCCGACTGTGATCAAGGCCTTGCGCCAGGAGGCCCTGCGGCGCGGTCTTGGGCCGCAACCTCCCAACCCGGAGTGGATCCTGTGAAGATCGCTGTGACCGGAAAGGGCGGAGTCGGCAAGACGACCCTGACCGCACTCCTGGCCCGCGCCTTCGCCGAGCGCGGCTTCAAGGTCTTGGCGATCGACGCCGATCCTTCGCCGTGCCTTGGGCAAGCGCTCGGCTTGCCGGCGGAGGCACTCGCCCGGCTCGAGCCGATCGCCCGGATGGACGAACTGATCTACGAGCGAACCGGCGCCCAGCCGGGCTCTAGCGGCGGCTACTTCAAGCTCAATCCTCGGGTCGACGATCTCCCCGAGCGATTCTCGATCGAGGACCACGGGATTCGCCTGCTTGAGCTGGGGGCCGTTGAGATGGGCGGGGCCGGGTGCATCTGCCCGGAGAGCGCTGTCCTGCGCTCGCTCGTCACGCATGTCTTGCTCCGGCGCGGCGAGGTCATCCTGCTTGACTTGTACGCCGGCGTCGAGCACCTCGGCCGGGCGACGGCCGACGCCGTCGATGCGATGCTGATTGTCGTCGAGCCGACGAGGCGCAGCCTGGGGACGGCGGCGCAGATCAAGAAACTGGCCGAAGATCTCAAGTTGGCCAGGCTGTTCTTGGTCGGCAGCAAGGTGGCGAGCGACGCCGATCGCCGCTTGATCGAGCAGGGGTCCCCCGGCCTCCCGGTGCTCGCCCACCTCCCGCTCGACGACGCCGTGCGCCGGGCCGACATCGAAGGGGTGGCCGCCTACGACCTCTCCCCGGCGCTGCGCCAGGCGGCACTGGATCTGATCGACGCGCTTCCGAAGCCGAGCTAGTCCAGGCTAGCTCCGGGTAGATCCCAGTCGGATGGCGTTCAGCGCCAGGCCGATCTTGCCCCCCAACTCGGCCAGCGCATGCAGATCATCGCCGGAGTAGCCCTTTCCGTTTTCGCGTGCCCCGATCGAGAGCAGGCCAAGGACTTCATTGGCATTTCCCCGATCGACGTACACCGGGACATGCCCGACGAGCGAACCGGCGCCGTCGGCGGCGATGACCCGCTTCTTTTCCAGATCCTCACGCAGTTTGTCGGCAACTCGAATCGAAGTCGTTTCGCCAGCCGAGGCGTCCACTTGCTGCTCCAGCCGGAACTCGCCGGCACCGGAGGCGAGATAGAAGGCGGCGTGCTTCGTCCCCAGCACCCTTCGCACGTGGTCCATCGAGAACCTGGCCAGGGTATCGAGATGGAGGAAGCTCCAGTATTCCGGCTGGACTTCGACGAGGCCGGTGGCCAGATCAAGCCTCTGCGGATAGAAGCGGGCATCGACGAACGCCTCGATCCGGGTTCGCAGCGGCTGGAAGAAGACGGCCACGATCATGGCCGAAATCGCTGCACCCAGTGCTCTGGACTGGTCGCCCAGGGCTTCCTTGGTGAGCTCGGTCGTCAGCGCGATCACCACGGCGAACGTCCCGGCCATCACCGTGGTCAACGGGCCGTAGATCAACGCCCGATTGACCACCACGTCCAGGTCCCACAGCCGGTAGCGGAAGATGGCCACGGCGATGGCTGCCGGCATCCCGAGGATCGCCAGGACGAATATGAGATTCTGCCAACCGCTCATAATCCATTCGTCGGATGCGAAGAACGAAATCGCGTAGAAGACCAGGAAGAAGCCGCCGGCCACAAGCAGCCACCGGATCTGCTGCCGTTCGGTACTGGCGGCGCTGCGATAGCGCTTGAAGAGCGAGACGACGCTGGCCCCCAGGATGGTCAGCAGGCCAATCCCCCACAGGATGAGAAAGGGACCGCCGAAGAACTCTTCAGGAATGAAGCTGCCAATTGGATTCGGAACCGTCCAGTCCGCATTGACCGGCCCGCCCTGGCTGATAAGCGCAGAGAGAAACATGAAGAGGATCCACAGGCCAATGGCCAGTCTCGGCACCCACTTCCAGCGCGGGGATGGCAGGTCACCGGTTGGGAAGTAGAGCGGGATCAGGAAGATGGGGAAGATGACCGGGATCCACGACCATCCCGAAAGCCAGAACAGCAGCCACAGGCCGAGGGTCACCGTCTCTGGGGGCTCCTGAAACTGCTGCAGGATCGGGTCTAGTGGGGTGTTCAATGCCAGTGCGATGATCATCATCAGCCACCCGACCCGGTTTCTCGGTTGGCGGACGATGATCAAGGCGGCCAGGACCGAGAAGACGACGGGCAGCGCCAAGCCCCAGCCCAGCGCTTCGACCACATCGAACAACGTCAGCGGCCCGCTCAAGTCCAAGGCCCACAGCACGACGTTGACCACACTGCTGGCGATGGCCAGGCCAGCCAGCAGCCAGGGAAGAATGCGAATCCGATTTCGTTTCATGGAGGATCTCTTGAGAGGAAGGGGGTCGGGAAGCGGGTCCCCTGAGGTGGCTCCTTGGGAGCGCTCGCAGGCGGCTCCAGAAGGGAGGATGCTACCACAATGCAGTCCGTCGCCGACCTCGGGTTGCCACCGCCGGATCCGACCCGGCCGCAGGCCGCATCACGGTCGACGGCGCGCCACCACCAGATCGACAGGCAGGCCCCACAGCAGGCGTTCTTCAACCGCCTCGAGCCGGAAACCGCTCCCCGTCAAGAGATGGCGCACCGGGATCGGACGGCAATCCAGCCACGCCGGGATCCGATCGTGAAGCCACTCGTAGGCCCGCACCATCGCTCCACGGTGCGGACGCGTCGCCAGAGAACCAACAACGATCCGTCCGCCGGGCCGGAGGACCCGCTCGCATTCCGCCAACACCCCCGGGATCTCCGGGGTGTCGAACAGCTCGAGCGCGAAGCTCATCATCACGGCATCGAGCCCGCCTGAAAGCAGCGGCAGGTCCGACGCATCGCCCTGGATCAGCCCGATCCCTCGTGTTTCCGTTCCGGCAATCCTCTTCTTGGCGCGCGCTAGCATCCCTGGAGATAGATCGAGACCCAAGACGAACCCCCCTGATCCGGTCCGGCGCGCCAGCTCGATGAGAGCGGACCCCGTACCGGTGCCCAGATCCAGAATTCGCTCCCCGCCGCCGATCCCGGCCATGCGCAGCAGTCGATCGCGCATGTGCGCCTCGGCACCAGTGAGCCAGTCATAGACCGAGCTCATCCGGTCGTAGGCGCGACGCGCCGCCACCTTTGAGCGGAGCACTCGTCTGGTCTCGGAGGATTCCAATTGTCGCGGACCTCCCAGATCAAGAGGAGTCGGCCGCCGAAAGCCCGGGCCAACCACAGGGGTCAGAGCGGCGGGGCGCCTCGAGGCTTTCGGAGAGTTGCCCGGGCGACTGCCGCCAGGCTCCGCGGCGACAGTCCCTTGCGCCACACTTGAACATACGAGGCGTCGCCCGAGACCGCCTCGAACAGCCCCTCACGCAGGCGGGGCTCACGTTCCCCGGCGGCCAGGATCGGACCGAACAGGCCGACGTTGGCGAGCACGATCACCGCCAGCCGCATGGCCCGTCCGTACGGGATATCGCGCACAAGATCCTGGTTTGCCGGCAGGTAGTCATGGCGGAAGGCTTTCTCGGAGATCCCGGCGCGCACGATTGTGTCCGCCGCCCGGATGCCGGTCTGCACGGCGGAGGTGATCCCCTTGCCTTTGAACGCCCGAACGAGGCCGGCCGAATCCCCGACCATCACGTACCGATCGCCGAACAGGTTGCCGGCCAGGGAGGACGGGAAGCGGCCCTTGTAGCACCGCAGGTCATTCGAGTCGATCGTGCCGGCCTGATCGAGATTGGGCAGGACACGGCGCATCGCCGCCGACCGGAGAAACTCGCGCATCAGGGCCGTATCGACCGACCGTCCGGCGATGTTGATCGTCAGATGGTTTCCCTTGGGGGTGACTCCGGCGAACTCGATGCGCCTGTGCCTCGGCAGGAAGGCGTGGATGCGCGCCCCGAAGGCTTCCATCGCCGGGTCCCCGGGGTGGTACTTGGTCACGACCGAGGCAAGCGCTTGCGGGGGCCGATACCCGCAGGCCCGCTGGAAGATGGCGGCCGCGCCCTCATCCATGCCGAATGCTCCCACGACGATATCGGCTTCGATCGGCTTGGCTTCGGTGTAGACGACGACGCCGCTCGAGTGGAATTCCAGGTCGACGGCTCGCGCCGGGATGACGGAGACTCCACGCTCTCGGGCCTGGTCGAGCATGAAGGCGTCGAACTGGACGCGACGGACAGCATGAGAGACGACCGAAGGATCTCGCAGCGACAGCGATCCACCTTCGGCGTGCAAGACATAGGCCTCAATCACACTCCGCACCAGTTGACGTGGAAAGGCAATCCCGAGATCGCTCTCGAGGAGTTCGGCCAGCGGCGGGGAGAGCACTCCGGCGCATTGATTGTGGTGCCTCTCGCCGGCGAATTCCTTGCTCTCCAGGATCGTCACTTGGAAAGGAGCGCCCTTGCCCAAGGCATGACGCTGCAGCATCAGGGCACAGGCAACCCCGGCCGGGCCACCCCCCATGACGACGACATGCCCGCCCGCTCCCAGGGGTCCAAGGCCCGCTTCGCTAGCCATCCTTCCCTCGCAGCGCGGCCTGCATCAGGGCGCCAAGGCTCGCCGGACTTACCGTCAAGCGCAGCAGGTCGAGGTACGGCTCATCGCCGGTGAACATCCCCCACAGGATCCGCATCTGGGTTCGCGAGGCTTCGCCGCGGATCTCTTTCTCCAGGATCCTCTTCCAGGCAATGAGCAATCGGGGCGAGGCGAGCGCCCTCGACCACAGACGCAGGAGCCATTTCCCGAAGACGTTATCCCGAGCGATCCGGCGGCAGGCGGGAGCATAGCCCCGCCGGAAGTCGGACTCACTCATCCCGCGCTCGATCGCCACCGTCATCGCTTGCCTGGCGGTGATCCAGGCTGCGCCGATCCCATCCTTGTAGAGCCGGGTGACGGCCGCGTCACCGACGGCAACCCAGCGATCGCCGAAGGTCCGCGGCGCCACGCCGACCGAGATCCGCGGCGTACACCCGCACAGGCTGCCGGGGCGCGGCGGGATCGTCGGGCTCAGGCCTTGCGCCTCAAGGAAGTCGGAGACGGCATCGAGCGTGAGGCCATCGCCCAGCAGGGAGATGTTGAGGTACTCGCCCTTCGGGATCAGCGCCCCGAAGATGAGCCCTCGCGGATGGCGGAAGTACATCCGCACGATATCGTTGGGCCAATCCGTCGGCCGAAGGACCTCGTCCTGCGCCATCACCGCCGTCGGGGGGGAATGATAGCCGTAGACCGGGTCCATCGGGGGGCGGGCGTTGACGCCCGTGGCGAGAACAAGCAGGTCGGCCGGCATCGACTCGGTCGCGGTGTGGATGACCGGCGTCCCCGCCCAGGAAACGTGCCGGACGCGCGCAGGAACGTGACGGGCCCCTCGAGCACACGCCTGGTCAAGCAGAAACCCATCGAACGATGTCCGGGCCGCGGCCCGCCCAAGACGTGGACCTCCGCCTCGATACACTGAGACGATCTCGGACTCGGGTGTGGGCGTTCCAATCGGATAGACCTGGCCATCGAGGTGGACGGCATAGGTGCGGATATAGGCTTGAATGACCTCGGGCGGGAGCCTCAGCCCGAACTCGTCCAGGCCGGCCAGCAGGTGCGACGACAAGATCCCGGCGCATCGGTTACAGCCGGCCGGGCCGCGCCCCTGGAAGTTGCGCGGCTCAAAGATCAGGACTTCGAGCGAAAGTTGGCGGGCCTCGGCCAGCCGGAGGCAGTGGAGCGCAGCGAAGCTCCCGGCCGGCCCGCCTCCAACGATGCACACGCGACTTCCGTTGCGAAGGCTCAGTCTCACTCGATTCGGTGTCCTTCGGGAAACCGGCTCGGGACCGGAGACCCGGGGTCGCGCCGCTCAGCAGATGCGCGGCAGCATCTCACCGCTCAGCATTTCGACAACCCGGGTCGTGCCAAGGCGCGTTCGGACTCGTACCCGGCCGGGAGGTCCTGGTTCGACCAACCCGATCCGTTGCGCCTCTCGGCCGAGGGCGTGCCCCCGGAGCGCCTCCAGCCCGGCCTCGGCCGCCCCGGCGGAAACGATCGCCACCAGCCGGCCCTCATTGGCGACGTAGAGCGGGTCGAAGCCGAGGAGCTCGCATGCCGAAGCGACCGCCGGTCGAATCGGGATTGCCGATTCTTCCAGTGTAATCGATACCTCACTTTGGACGGCGATCTCGTTGAGCGTCGTCGCCAGGCCGCCGCGGGTGGGATCGCGCAGGACATGCACCTCGGCGCCGCTCGCGAACAAGGCTTCCACCAGGCCGTTGAGAGGAGCCACGTCCGACTCCACGTCGATCGCGAATCCCAGTTGCCCGCGCGCCGCCAGCACCGCCAGGCCGTGGTCCCCCAGCGGCCCAGAAACGAGAACCGCATCTCCCGAACGGGCCTTGGCTCCACCAACCTCCCGCCCCTCGGGGATCGCCCCGACCCCCGTCGTCTGGATGAAGACCCCGTCGGCCTTGCCGCGTTCGGCCACCTTGGTATCACCGGCAACGATGACGATCCCGGCCTCGTCGGCGGTCCGGCGCATCGAGTCGGCGATCCGGCGCAAGTCGTCCATCGGGAGACCTTCTTCCAGAACAAAGGATGCCGTCAGCCATAGCGGTCGGGCGCCCATCATCGACAGGTCGTTGACCGTCCCGCTGACAGACAGCCGACCAATGTCCCCTCCGGGGAAGAAGAGCGGCGAGACGATGTGGGCGTCCGTTGTCAGCACCAGGCGAGAACCCGGGGGCATCGGTACGACCGCCCCATCATCCCCCTTGCGAAGAACGGGGTTGTCGAACGCCTGGAGGAAGAGTTGCCGCACCAGCCGCCGGGTCAGCGTTCCACCGCTTCCGTGGCCAAGAACGATGTGCTCCTCGTGGGGGAGCGGCATCGGGCACGACAGGTCTGCCGGATTGGCCGGTGCCGACCGCATATCCTGCGTCTCCCTGCCGGCTTTCACTTCAACGCCTCAAGGACTTCGGGGGCGGCCGCCTGTCTCCGATAGTTGAAGTACGCCGCGCAAGCCCCTTCGGAGGAGACCATGGTCGCCCCCAGAGGGCTCTCGGGCGTGCAGGTGGTGCCAAAGGCGGCGCAGTCCGGCGGGCGCTTACGCCCTTGAAGGATCTCCCCGGCGATGCAGTCGGGCGACTCGGAGGTCTGGATCGCCCCGACGTCGAATCGCGCCTCCGCGTCGAGATCGGCAAAGGCCGGGCGGAGCCGCCAGCCGCTCTGTGGAATGACACCGATGCCGCGCCATGCCCGGTCACAATTCTCGAACACCCGGTTGATGACATCTTGGGCCGGTCGATTGCCCTCGAAGGTGACGGCGCGCTGATAGGCATTCTCGGCCTTGGCCTCCCCCGCTTCGAGTTGCCGGATAGCGGCCAAGACGCCACGCGCCAGGTCGAGCGGCTCGAATCCCGTCACGACGATCGGCACCCGGAACGCTTCAGCCAGCGGCGGATACTCGTGGAATCCCATGACGGCGCACACATGCCCGGCAGCCAGGAACCCCTGCACGCGATTTCCCTCGGCCGACAGGATGGCGTGGACCGCCGGCGGGACCCGCACATGCGAGACCAGCAGACTGAAGTTGCGCAAACCTAGCCGTTGCGCATGCAGGACGCTCATGGCGTTCGCCGGTGCCGTCGTTTCGAATCCGATGGCGAAGAACACTACTTCCCGATCGGGATTCGCTTGCGCCAGGCGGACGGCGTCAAGCGGCGAGTACACCACACGCACGTCGCCACCCGCAGCCCGCACCGAGAACAGATCTCGCCCCGAACCGGGCACGCGCAACATATCCCCGTAAGAGGTGAAGATCACCTCGGGGCGGGACGCGATCGCCAGCGCCTTGTCGACCTGCTCCAGGGGCGTGACGCACACCGGGCAACCGGGACCATGGACCAGTTCGACCTCGCCCGGCAGCAGTTGGTCGAGGCCATACCGGAGGATCGCGTGCGTTTGCCCGCCGCAGATCTCCATGATCACCCATGGACGAGTGATGACCCGGCGGATCTCGGCGATCGCGGCATGGACTGCCGGCGCCTCGCGGTACTCGTCGACGTACTTCATCGCAACCCTAGCTTCCAGGAAGCTTCAAGCTTCCCGGAAGCTCCTGCGCTGCGATCTCCTCCAGGAGCGCCCGCGTTTCACGAGCTTCCGCTTCCGAGACGACGCTGATAGCGAATCCAACGTGAACGATGACGTAGTCGCCGACGGTGGCCTCCGGAACATAGGCCAGGCAGACTTCACGACGTGCGCCGCCGAAATCCACCACCGCCATGCGCAGACCATCGGTCTCGTGCACCTCCAGGATAGCTCCAGGTACGCCCAGGCACATTGCGGTCCTCCAGACTACCCGAGCTGGCGCGACGCGATCGCCGCCTGCCCGAGGGCAATTCCGCCGTCGTTGGCCGGCACGCGACGATGCAGATGGACCTCGAACCCGGCGCGCTCGAGCCGATCCACAACCCGACTCAGCAAGTACACGTTCTGCCAGACGCCTCCGCTCAGTGCCACACGCCGGACCCCTGTCTTGCGCCGGGCGGCCTGAGCCTCTTCGGAAACCATCCCGGCAACCGCATGATGGAAGCGAGCCGCGATTCGACCCGGAGCGAGTCCCCTGCGCAGGTCTTGCACGATCGCGCGGATTACCGGCGAGGCATCGTAGGAATCGGCGCCGATTTCGAACGCGTAGCGCTCCGTCTCAGCCGGGTCACAGATCGCTTCCAGTTCGATCGCCGCCTGGCCTTCGTCGCGGACTTCCTGGCGTACGCCGATGAGGGCGGCGACGGCATCGAATAATCGGCCAAGGCTCGAAGTCGGAGGCGCAAGAAGGCCCGCCGCGGAGGCGTCGTCGCGCAAGTGCCGGGTCAAGACCGCCCGGTCATCCGGCGAGGCGTGCGCCACACAAGCCAGATCCTCCTCCCACGGAACCCCGGCCCGGTGAAGCCAGGCAAGGGCCATCCTCCACGGTTGACGGATGGCGGCCTCCCCGCCTGGCAGTGGAACGTAGACGAGATGTGAAACCCGTTCAGCGGAGCGCTGATCCGCCAGGAGCACCTCGCCGCCCCAGACTGCCCCGTCCCAGCCGTAGCCGGTTCCATCGAAGGCAAAGCCGATCGCCGGCTCATCGAAGGGCAGGCCCGACTCGGCCAGGCAGGATGCAATGTGTGCCTGGTGGTGCTGCACCCGAATCAACGGCAACCCGGCCGCCTCTGCTCTCCTCTCGGCGTAGCGGGTCGCCAGGTAGTCCGGATGGAGATCGCAAGCCAACGCCTCGGGCGCAATATGGAACAGCGACTCGAAGTGGTCGATCGCCTGCGCGAAAGCGTCCAGGCTGGCTTCATTCTCCAGATCGCCAATATGAGGACCAAGAAAAGCCCGGCCATCGCGGGTCAGGCAGAAGGTGTTCTTCTGCTCGGCGCCGACAGCCAGCAGCGGCCTGCCGGCTGCCGCAAGCGAGACCGGTTCAGGAACGTAGCCGCGCGCCCGTCGCAACGGATAGTCGCCTCCGACGACGACGCGGACGACCGAGTCGTCGCAGCGTTGATGGATCCCGCGATCATGCAGCAGGAATCCATCGGCGATCGCAGCGAGATCCCGACGCGCCGAGGGGTTGTCGATGACGATGGGTTCCTCGCTGCGGTTGCCGCTCGTCATCACAAGCGCGGTCGGGAAGCCCGGGGCCCGCTCCAGGAGCAGATGGTGAAGGGGCGTATACGGCAGCATTGCGCCAACAGTATCCTGCCCGGGACTCAGGGAGGGCGCCAATCCGCTCCCTTCCCCCTCGGGCACTACGACGATCGGGCGGACCCGGTCACCCAGCCGGGATTCCTCGGCGGGCGTCGTCCGAGTCGCCTGGCGGATGGCGTCGAGGTCCGCGAACATTACCGCCAGGGGCTTCTCGCCGCGCTCCTTCCTTCTCCGCAGGCGCTGCACGGATTCCTCATCGCGAGCATCACAGGCCAGGTGGAATCCCCCGAGGCCCTTGACGGCCAGGATCTTTCCGGCGCCAAGCTTCTGGCGCGCTTCCTGTAGCGCCTCCTCGCCTTGCCTGATCCGTCGGCCGTCGACCTCGAACCAGATGACCGGACCGCACCTCGGGCAGGCGATCGGCTCGGCATGGAAGCGCCGGTCCGCCGGATCGCGGTACTCGGCCGCACACGCGTCGCACATCGGGAACGCGGACATCGTCGTCGCCGGTCGATCGTAGGGCATCGACTCGATGATCGTCAGCCGGGGGCCGCAATGGGTGCAATTGATGAACGGATACCGATAGCGCCGGTCTCTCGGGTCGAACAGCTCCCGCAGGCAGTCGTCACAGGTCGCGACATCCGGCGAGACCGGCTGAAAGTCCCCGGGCTGGGGATGCGAGGCCAGGATCTCGAAGCCGGAACCGACGCGGACATCACCGGGCTCAACAAGGATGGACTCGACCCTTGCCAGCGGCGGGGCTTCCTCCCGCAGCCGCCGGGCGAACTCGTCAAGGCGTTCCGGTGATCCGGCAACGCCGATCTCGACACCGGCGGAGGTGTTCCTCACCCATCCCTCGACGCCGAGCCGCAGCGCGAGGTTGAAGACGAACGGACGGAACCCGACTCCCTGTACGATCCCGCCGATCCGGATATGGCGCGCTTCGCGCACAGGATCGCGAGCCAGCCGATCGACGCTGGTCATCACCGGTCCGCCTTCGTCGCCGTCCCCCGCGGCGAGACCGCCTGACCGATCCACTCGACCCACGGCGCTAGACCTTCGCTCGTCGTGCAGGAAACGGCGAAGAAATCGAGATCGGGATTCAAGACCTCGACCCCGCGGCGGAATCGCTCCAGATCGAAGGCAACATACGGAAGAAGGTCGATCTTGTTGAGGACGAGGGCGTCGATGGAGAGATAGGAGGCGGGGTACTTGTAGGGCTTATCGTCGCCTTCCGGGACGGAGGCTACCAAGACGTTGCGGTGGGCGCCGATGGCGAAGGCCGCCGTACACACCAGGTTGCCGACGTTCTCAATCAGCAGCAGATCCAGCTGGTTCAGGTCGAGCTCGGCCAGGCCGGCGCGGACCATGGCGGCGTCGAGGTGGCATTGCCCGCCGGTGTTGATCTGGACCGCCTGCGCGCCGGCGGCCGCCGCCCGATCGGCGTCGAGGCGGGTCGCCAGATCGCCGTCGATCACTCCGATGCGGAGGCGGTCTCGCAGCGCCTGCGTGGTCCGCTCGATCAGGGACGTCTTCCCGGCCCCGGGCGAGGCCATCAGATTCAGGCTGAAGACGCCGGCAGCTTCCAGGGCGCGACGGTTCTCCATCGCCTGGCGATCGTTGTCGCTGAGGATGTCTTCGACGACCTGCACTCGCCGCGTCATGCCGGCTCCTCGACTTCGATCGACTCCAAGTAGCACTCATCCCCAGAAACCAGGCGTACGCGGTCGGCCTGGCAGGATGGGCAGTGCCAGGTTCCATCTTCGACTTCGTACTCCTGGCTGCATGCCAGACACTTCAGTCGGGCGCGGGTCCGGCGGATATTCAGACGCGACCCATCGGCCGGGGTGCCCCGGCAAACCCGCTCCCAGTAGTATCCGAGGGAGGTCTCCTCCAGAGTCGTGAACTCGCCGACGACCATGTGGAGGGCGGTCACCCGGGTAGCGCCGGCCTTCTCGGCGTGCCGCAGGGCCAGCGCGAGGGTGCTTTCGGCAAGCGACAGTTCATGCATCTCGCCTTTGAGGATAGGGAGACGGGTTCACCGGAGGCAGTGGATAACGTCACCGAATCACTACGAACGGGGTCCGATACGGTGGGTCCCCGAAGGGGGGACGTAGGGCAACCGGACAAGCTCTGTCCGATTATGTTCTGAGCGGCGATGTTCCAGGGGCGGCTCCGGTTCACCTTGGCCGGAGTCGACTCAGCCGGAGGGCGGGCGACTAGGAGCGTCGTCCCAAGCGCGTTCGGGGTTTGTACCGGTAGCAGCCGACCATGTGGTCGTCGACCATACCAACGGCCTGCATGAAGGCGTAGCAAATCGTCGTCCCGACGAAGCGGAACCCGCGCTGCCGCAGCGCCGCAGCCATCGTATCGGACTCCGGCGAGCGCGCCGGGATGTCTTCCCAACGGCGGGCGGGCTTCCCCAGAATCGTCTGTCCCCCGACGAAGGACCACAGGAAGTCGCTGAACGACTCACCGACTTCCTCCATCGTCAGGAACGCCCGGGCATTGACAATCGCCGCCTCGATCTTCTGCCGATTGCGGATGATCCCCGGATCGGCAAGCAAGCGCTCGACATCCCGGTCGCCATAGCGGGCGATCCGCTCGGGCTGGAATTCGTCGAAGGCCCGTCGGAAGTTCTCGCGCTTGTGGAGCACCGTCCGCCATGAGAGGCCGGCCTGGAAGGAGTCGAGCACGAGCTTCTCGTACAGGCTTCGGCTGTCGCGGACCGGGACCCCCCACTCCTGATCGTGGTAGGAAACCATCAGCGGGTCACCCGCCCCCCAGCAACGTCGGATCGATCGATTCGAGTCAGCCAAGAATCTCGCCTCCGGATTCTGCGCGGCGATCATGGCCGCCGTTGAGTCGGCCGCGGTAGCCCTGCAGGGCAGGGTTCCGGGTCAGCCACTTGTCAGGGATGCGGCTGACAGCGGCCTCCCTTTGTGCTACAAACGAGGCGCTGGGCGGAGTCCGCCCGGGAGGTTCGATGAGCAAATCCCAGCAACCCACACCCTGGTACCTGTGGCCCTTCGTCGCGTTGTGGCGCTTCGTCACGTGGATTCTCGGATTCACCGGCCGGGTCCTGGCGGTCGTCCTCGGTCTGGCCCTGATGATCGTCGGTGTCCTGGCGAGCCTGACGGTGATCGGCGCCATCATCGGCGTTCCCCTGGCCCTGGTCGGGTTCCTGCTCGTCCTGCGCGGCTTGTTCTAGGACCCGGACGTCCTTCCCCGGCGGCCTAGCCGGAGACCAAGCGGACGACCGTCACGCCTTCACCCCCTTCGGAGTCGCCGGCCCGATCGGTCCCGGCCGCATAGGGACTCTCGCGCATCGCCTGGCGAATCGCCTGACGCAGGCGTCCGGTGCCCTTCCCATGAATGATCCTCACAAAGGGCATTCCGGCGGCCACGGCCGCATCGAGCTGCCGGTCGATCACGTCCAAGGCTTCGTCCACGGTCAACCCGCGCACGTCGATCTCGAGCGGGGGCGCCACCGACGATACGGGTGTCGAGACCGTGCCCTGCGCCACCGGCGCCGAGACGGCGGGTTCTTCGGCTCTCGCCAGCTCGTCAACCGAGGCCCGCACACGCAAGCGCCCGACCTGAACCTCCGCGGCGTGCTCTCCGATCGAGGCAACGACCCCGGTCGAACCCAAGGACCGCAAGTAGACCCGGTCTCCAATCCGAAGCGGGTGCTCGGGGACCGGCCGTGGACGAGGCGGAGGCGCAGCCTGCGCCGCCAGATTCTCCGCCGCGGCGGCCGCTGCCTCAACCTCGGCGGTCGTCCTCGCCGCCTTTGAGAGCTTCCGCCGCAGAGCGGCGGCCTCCTGGAACACAGCCTCGGCCTCCGCCGCCGCCTCCCTTCGGGCGGCTTCGAGGATTTCCCGGCGCTCGTCCTCGATCGAACGCAGGCGATCCTTCAGTTCCGCCCGTGCCGCCTCTGCCTCTTTGCGGGCGATCTCGGCCGCATGCCGTTCGCGCGCGGCTTCCGCCCGCTGCTGGTGGATTTCCTCGAGCAAGCCTTCGGCCCGCTGCGCATCGGGCGCGACCATCGCCCGCGCCCGCTCGATCACTTCAGGATCGAGACCCAGACGGGTGGCGATCGCCAGGGCATTCGAGCGCCCGGGGAGCCCGATCGAAAGGTGGTACGTCGGGCGAAGGCTGGCGAGGTCGAACTCGACGCTGGCATTGCGCACGCCCGGCGTGGTGTGCGCGAAGGCCTTCAACTCGGGGTAGTGGGTCGCCACGAGCGTCGTCGACCTGCGCTCCAGCAGCGTCGCCAGAATGGCGCGCGCCAGCGCCGACCCCTCCTCAGGATCCGTCCCGGCCCCGAGCTCGTCGAGCAGAACCAGGGAACGCGGTCCGGCCGCTTCCAAGATGCGGATGATCGTGGCGATGTGGCCGGAAAACGTCGAAAGGGATTGTTCGATCGATTGCTCATCCCCGATGTCGGCGAAGACCGACTCGAACACGCTGATCGCCGAGTCGGGGGCGGTCGGGAGGTGGAGCCCGCACTGGGCCATTAAGATCAGCAGACCGGCCGTCTTGAGAGCGACCGTCTTGCCACCGGTGTTGGGACCGGTGATCACCAGGGCAAAAGTGGCATCGTCCAGGATCAGATCGACCGGGACCGCCTGGGCAGGTTCGAGCAGCGGGTGTCGGGCCCGGCGCAGGTGCAAGGTACTCCCCGGATGATCAGCGGAGGCCTGATCAAAACCGCGAAGCACCGGCTCGTGGGCCGCCAGGTCGTCGGCGTAGAGCGCCTTGGCGAACGCCAGGTCTATCTCCGCCAGCGCCCCAACGGTCTGCCTGATCGATTCGGCGGCTGCCCCGACCTCGTTGGAGACCTCCGCCAGGATCTTCTGGATCTCGTCCCGCTCGGCCAGCTCGAGCTCGCGCACCTGGTTGTTCAGGTCGACGATCGCCAGGGGTTCGACGTATAACGTCGCCCCGGATGCGGACTGATCGTGGATGACGGCCCGGATCCGCCCCTTGAATTCAGACCGCAACGGGACGACGAAGCGCCCGTCGCGTTGCGTCACGATCGGCTCCTGGAGCATCGGGGCCATCTTCGGGTCGTGCACCATCCGGTCGAGCCGACTTCGCAGGCGATCCTGCGCGGCGCGCAGGGTCGCCCGGATCTCACCGAGCCTCTCTGAGGCCGAGTCGAGGACCTCCCCGCGTTCATCCAGGATTCGGGAAATGGTCTCGATCAGGCGTTGGGGGATATCGAGCCCGGCGGCCAGTTGGTTCAGGACCGGGAACCCTTCGCCGGCTTTCTCGATCACGCGTGACAGGGTTCGACCCGAAATCAACGTGGCCTTCAAATCGAGCAGGTCCACCGGATCCAGAACCGCGCCGCGCGCCGCCCGCTCCGCATCGGCGCGCACATCGTGAGCCCCTCCGACAGTCGCCTCCGGGCGGTCCCGGAGCAGGTTGCGGGCCTCGGTCGTGCCGCGCTGCCGCTGTCGGGCGCTCTCGATATCCGAGGTCGGCATCAGCTCGCGGGCGAGCTCCTTGGAGGCCGAGAACGCCGCGAAGGCCTCCAGACGGCTGAGGACCTTGGGCAGCTCCAGCAGGTGGAGGGTCTTTTCATCCATCGAGGCGCAGTGTAACACGGGGCCCCGAAGCCACGGAGACCGCAGTCTCCGGCAGGGCCGGGGCTACCGGAAGGTCTTCCGATGGGCCCTCCGGCCCGGGTCACGCGATCCAGGCGCCAGGCTTGACAAGCCGGCGATCCCTGCTATGATTTAGGCTATCCTAAATTTGGATTTTGGGGAATCTAATGTCGGACATCAGCCCACAAGTCCAAGACTACCTGAAGGCGATCTACGAATTGGAACGCCGGACAGGCGGGGCGTCGACGAACGCCATCGCTGAGGCGCTGGGCGTCCGGCCGGCCAGCGTGACCGGAATGCTCAAGAAGCTGGCCTCCATGAAGCTCATTCGCCACACCCCGTACCAAGGAGCCCGCCTGACCCCGCGCGGGGAGAAGATCGCCCTGGAAGTCGTCCGCCACCACCGACTGCTGGAACTGTTCCTGATCGAAGTCCTTGGGTACAGCTGGGATGAGGTCCATCACGAGGCCGATCGCCTCGAGCATTTCATCAGCGAGGATTTCGAGGACCGATTGGCGGCGCGCCTCGGGCATCCCGAGGTCGATCCGCATGGGGATCCGATCCCCGCCAAGGACGGAACCCTGGCCGACCCGTGCCAGAACCGGCTGGACCAACTCGCGCCCGGCGCCACGGCCCGGATCGCGCGCGTCGACGACCGCGACCCGGCCCGGTTGCGCCATGCCGCCGAGCTGGGCCTGATCCCGAGCGCCCAGGTGACGCTGCTGGAAACGGATCCGTACGGGGGGTCATTGCGCCTGCGGATTGAGAAACAGGAGCGCTCGGTCGGTCCGGAACTTGCGCGCTGGATTTACGTCGAGGAAGTCCCGGAAGTTCTCCCGCTCGCGTCTCCGGAGCCGGCGGATGCCTGATCCCGGCCTCTCATTGATCGTTGGCCTGCTGGGGATGGCGCTTGTCGTCGCCGCCCTCCTTCCGGAACGGGGGCTGCTGGCTCGTTGGCGTAGGACCCGCCCGCGGTCCGACGAGGTCCTGCGGCAGGATGCCCTCAAGTTCGCCTTGCAGCGCGAGATCGACCTGAAGCCGGCAACCGTCGACGACCTGGCCGCCTGGCTCGAGGCCGACGATGCACAGACGGCTTCGATCGTCCGTTCTCTGGTCGCAGCGGAGTGGGTCGAGGAGGCCGATGGGCGGATTGCCCTGACGGCGCTCGGCCGGGAGAAAGCTGCCCAGCTAATCCGGGCCCATCGGCTGTGGGAACGCCATCTGGCCGAGAACACCGGCTTCGCCGAGACCGAGTGGCACGACTTGGCCGATCGCCAGGAACACCGCCTGAGTGCCGCCGAGGCCGAGGCCTTGGCGCGGCGCCTGGGCCATCCGGCCAGCGACCCTCACGGCGACCCCATCCCGACGGCGGAGGGAGAACTTGCCGCCCCTCCCGGCGTTCCGCTGCGATCGCTGGAACCCGGCATGGCTGCCCGCGTCACGCACATCGAGGACGAGCCGGCCGCCGTATTCGACGAGATCGCCGCCTTCGGGCTGGTGCCAGGCAGCACTGTCCGACTGATCGAAGCCGCCACTGACTTCGTGCGCATCCGGGTCAACGGCGATGAACATCGGCTGCCGACCCGGGCAGCCGACAACCTGTCGGTCATCCGTATCCCACCAGAGCCTGCCGCAGCGCCACCAGGGCGACCCCTCAGTTCGCTTCAGCCGGGCGAGCGAGGCGTCGTCCTGGGCCTTTCGCCTCGCTGCCGAGGCAGTGAGCGCCGGCGGATGCTCGACCTGGGGATCCTTCCCGGGACCGTGATCGAAGCCGTCCTGGCCAGCCCGGGCGGAGACCCGACCGCCTACCGCATCCGCGACGCCCTGATCGCGTTGCGCCAGCAGCAGGCCCATCTCATACGCATCACAACGGAGGCCGAGTGAACCGTCAAGCCCTCCCCGCCCCGAGCGGAATGCCGGCCGATTGCGCCGACTGCCCCGCCCATCACGCCGCCAATCTGCGACGTCTCGGCGTCGACATGCAGGATTGGGACTACGTCGTCGCCCTCGCCGGCAACCCCAACACCGGCAAGAGCACCGTCTTCAATGCCCTGACCGGGCTGCGCCAGCACACCGGAAACTGGCCGGGGAAGACCGTGACCCGGGCGGAAGGAGGTTTCGAGTACGCCGGCAACCGATTCAAACTCGTCGATCTCCCCGGCACCTATTCGCTCCTGGCCACAAGCGCCGACGAGGAGGTAGCCCGCGATTTCCTGCTCTTCGGTCAACCCGATGTGACCCTGATCGTCGTCGACGCCTCCCGGCTTGAGCGCAACTTGAACCTCGTCCTGCAGGTCTTTGAGATCACCTCGCGCGTGATCATCTGCCTCAATCTGCTCGACGAAGCCCGCCGCCACGGCCTGCAGGTGGACGAGCGCCGCCTGGCCCGCGACCTGGGCGTCCCAGTCGTCCCGACGGTCGCCCGAACGCGGCAGGGATTCGACTTGCTGCTCAAGACCATCCACGAGGTCGCCTCCGGGCGCACCGTGTGCCGGCCGCATCGGATCCAGAGCGAACCGCCCGAGCTCAAGCGGGCGATTGCCGAGGTGCAACAGGAGGTCGAGGCCCTCTTTCCGGACCTCCCCAACGCCCGCTGGGTGGCGTTGCGCTTGCTCGATGGTGATGAACGAATCATCGAGGCCGTGCGCCAGGGCGAGTTGGCCGACCTGGCGTCGACGATCACGGCCGCACCCCGCCTGGCCATGGAGGCGACATGAGCGCCGTCGCGCAGCCTCCCCTTCCCGAGCGCGGCACGCCTGCACGCGCCCTGACCGTCGCCCAATCCCTTCGCTGGCAGACGGCGGAGTTTCACGAGCGCCTGATGGAGTCGCTCTACGGCGAGGCCGCCCGCCTCGCCGACCGGGCGGTGACCCGCCCCGGCCAGCGGCCGCGCTTCGATTTGGATCGAACCCTGGACCGCATCGTCACCAGCCGGCTGTGGGGCTTCCCGCTAATGATCCTGCTCCTCGCCGGCGTCTTCTGGCTCACGATCTCGCTAGCCAACATCCCCTCGAGTTGGCTATCGTCGATCCTCATCGGGACCGTCTACCCGGCCCTGCAGAACGCCGCCCAGTCGATCGGCCTTCCCTGGTGGTTGAGCGGGCTCCTCATCGACGGCATGTATCTCGCCGCCGCCTGGGTCGTGAGCGTGATGCTGCCGCCGATGGCGATCTTCTTCCCGCTGTTCACGCTCCTCGAAGACTTCGGCTACCTGCCGCGGGTCGCCTTCAACCTCGACTCCATCTTCCGCAAGAGCGGCGCGCACGGCAAGCAGTCCCTCTCGATGATGATGGGCTTCGGCTGCAACGCCGCCGGCGTCGTCGCCACACGGATCATCGACAGCCCGCGCGAGCGATTGATCGCCATCCTGACCAACAACTTCGCCCTGTGCAACGGCCGTTGGCCCACCCAGATCCTGCTGGCGACCATCTTCATCGGGGCCCTGGCCCCGGCCTACCTGGCCGGGTTGGTCTCGGCCCTGGCCGTGGTCGGGATCGCCGTGTTGGGTGTCCTGATCACTTTCGGGGTGTCCTGGGCCCTCTCGCGGTCGGTGTTGCGCGGGGAGGTCTCATCCTTCAGCCTAGAGCTCCCACCCTACCGCCCACCGCGGATCCTGCAAACGATCTATACCTCGATCATCGATCGAACCTTGATCGTGCTGTGGCGGGCGGTCGTCTTCGCCGTCCCGGCCGGCGCCGCGATATGGCTCTCGGCCAACATCACCATCGGCGGCGCAAGCCTCGCCGAACACCTGATCAACCTCCTGAACCCGATCGGCTTGCTCGTCGGCTTGAACGGCGTGATCCTCGTCGCCTATCTTTTCGCCATCCCGGCCAACGAGATCGTCATCCCGACCATCCTGATGCTGACCGTCCTGGTCACCGGGACCACTGGTGTTGGGAGTGGAGCGGGCGTGATGTTCGAGACGGACGCGTCGGGCACCCTGGCCCTGCTGACCGCCGGAGGCTGGACCCTTCTGACGGCGGTCAACTTGATGCTGTTCAGCCTGCTCCACAACCCGTGCAGCACGACCCTGGCGACGATCTACAAGGAGACCGGAAGCCGCCGCTGGACGGTCCTGAGCGCCGTGATTCCGCTGGCCCTGGGCTTCACCCTGACCTTTTTCGTCGCCCAGATCTGGCGGCTCGCCGGCGGGGCCGGGTAGGCTGAGCGTCCGGGCACGCTTCGACAGGCGCAGACTGCCGGCGCCGAGCCGTCGAAGACCAGGGGCGTTCGCAATCTCGACGTGATCCGTCGGCGGCCCAATGGTCGCCTCCGGGCAATCTATGGACACCCTTCGACGGGCTCAGGGTGTGTCTTCCCTCCACACATGACGGCCCACAGGCCGGCCAAGGGCGGATGTTCACTAGGCCAACAGGGCACGGCCCATGAAAATGGTAGAGCCCATCCCGGGCGGAGGCGCGCCTATGATCGACCTTTCTGAACGACTGCTCGAACTCATCCGACTGACGTCGAGCGATCTCCCCCCCGATGTGGAGCAGGCGCTCCATCGGGCCCGCTCCGCCGAAGCGGAAGGATCAGCGGCCTCCGGCGCGCTTGGGGCGATTCTCGAGAACGTTGCCATGGCGCGCGAGAAGTCCAGCCCGATTTGCCAGGACACCGGGACGCCGATCTTCTTCGTACACTATCCGGCCGGTTGGAGCACGCGGCAACTGCGCGCCCAGATCCGCGAGGCCGTCGCCGAGGCCACCCGCCGGTCGTACTTGCGTCCGAATGCTGTCGATTCGATCTCGGGCAAGAACAGCGGCGACAACCTGGGCGACGAAGCGTTCCCGACGATCCATTTCGAAGAAGCCGACGGGGACGCGTTGGTTGTCGACCTTATCCTCAAAGGTGGCGGGTGCGAGAACGTCGGCGCGCAGTACTCGCTGCCCGACAGCCGCCTCGGCGCCGGTCGCGACCTGGAGGGTGTGCGGCGCGTCGTCCTGGACGCCGTCCATCGGGCCCAGGGCAAGGGATGCGCCCCGGGCGTCCTGGGCGTCGCCATCGGCGGTGACCGCGGCTCGTCGTTCGCCGCCTCCAAGGAAGTCCTGCTGCGCCCCCTCGATGACTCCCATCCTGCGCCGGAACTCGCCCAGTTGGAAACGCGCCTTCTCGAGGAGGGAAACCGTCTCGGCATCGGCCCGATGGGCTTTGGCGGCGACACCACCCTCTTGGGAGTCAAGGCGACCAGCCTCCATCGACTCCCGGCAAGCTTCTTCGTCTCGGTCTCGTACATGTGCTGGGCGCATCGCCGGCGCCGGATGATCGTCACCGGTGATGACGTTCGCTTCGATCCGCCACCGACGGCGTCGACCAAGGCCCAAGGAGATCGTGATGATTGACCTCTCGCTTCCGCTCTCGGCCGACGCTGTCCGGCAGCTGCACGTCGGCGACCCGGTCCGGCTCAGCGGTGTGATGCTGACCGGACGGGACGCGGCCCACAAATGGATGGTTGAGACCTTCATTCAGAAGACACGCCAACCCAGCGGCGACGATCTCGAAGTGGAAAGGGCGATCCGCCCTCTCTTGGAAGGCGGAGCGATCTATCACTGCGGCCCGGTCGTCAGCGGGCTCGATACCCGGGAGTACCGCTTCGTCGCCGCCGGGCCGACCACGAGCACCCGCGAGGAACCGTATCAGGCGGATGTCATGCGCGCCTTCCAGGTGCGGGGTGTGATCGGCAAGGGCGGCATGGGACCGAAGACCCTCGCCGGCTGCGGTGAGGTCCCTGGCGTCTACCTGCACGCGATCGGCGGCGCGGCGACGCTCATCGCCCAGACTGTGCAACGGGTGATCGGGGTCTACAAGCTCGACTTCGGCGTGCCCGAGGCGATGTGGGTGATCGAGGTGAAACACTTCCCGGCCGTCGTGACCATGGACTCGCACGGCCAGAGCCTGCACGCCGTCATTGAGGCCGAGTCGTCCAAGAGGCTGAACGAACTGATTGCGGCCTGATTTCCCAAGGAGGTTGAACATGGCCGAGGACTTTCGCAGGCAACTCAAGCCGTACCTCTCGGCCAAGGCGGAACCGGCGCTCATCCGGGTTCCGGCGATCAAGTACGTGTACCTCGAAGGCAAGGGGGATCCGGCCAAGGGGGGTGAGTTTCAGGAGGCGATTGGCGCCCTGTATACGCTGATCTATACCCTCAAATTCTCCCTGAAGCGGGCGGCGCGTCCGCGCGAGGTCCCGGTCATGCCGCTCCAGGCCCTGTGGTGGATGGCCGGAGGACGGAAGTTCAGCACCCGCGCGGCGCGGTCCGCATGGCGTTGGCGGGCGATGCTGGCCGTGCCCGGATTCGTCACCCCGGCGATGGTGGAGAAATCCCGGAAGGAGGCCCTCGCCCGAAAGCCGCTTGCGGCGCTCAAGAAGGTCAGGCTCGAGCGCTGGCGCGAAGGACTGTGCGCCCAAGTCTTGCACATCGGACCCTACGCCGCCGAGATGCCGACGATCGACCGCTTGCACGCGTTTATCCAAGACAAGGGATACCGTCCGAAGGGGCGCCACCATGAGATCTACCTCAGTGACCCCGGCCGGACGGCGCAGAGGAAGTTGAAAACGATCATCCGCCAGCCGGTGACGTGAGCCCGGAGCGTCCGGGCGCGCCCCGGCACCGGGCTCCCGACACCGTCCTCGTCAACATAGAAGGAGAGCCTCCATGAAAGGGAACGACAAACTCATCGCCGTCCTCAACGAGCTGCTTGCCGACGAACTGACCGCCATCAGTCAGTACATGGTGCACGCCGAGATGTGCGAGAACTGGGGGTATCCCCGGCTCCACAAGGCGATCGAGAAGCAGGCTATCGATGAGATGCACCACGCCGAGTGGCTCATCGGGCGAATCATCTTCCTCGAAGGCCATCCGGTCGTTTCGAAGCTCAATCCGATGAAGATCGGCACGACGGTGCCCGAGATCATCGGGAACGACGAGGAAGCCGAACTCGGAGCGGTCCGCGCCTATAACGCCGGGATTCGACTGGGCCATGAAGTCGACGACCAGTCGACGGTCGATCTCCTGACGGAGATCCTCAAGATGGAGGAAGGCCACGTCGACTGGGCCGAGGCCCAGCGAGACCAGATCGGCCAAATGGGTCTGGAGAACTACCTCAGCGTTCAAGCCGCCGGTAGCGAATAGGCATGGCGTCGCCGACTCATCGGCGACGCGCCAAGAACGCGACCCGAACTCCGGGCGGTCGGCGTGACGCCCGGAGCTCTGCTTCGGCCGCTCGCCCCCATTTGTGAAGGATCCCCGCGCTACAATACGATCCGGACAACTCGCATCCACCTTGATCGATTGAGAAGCGCGCTCCGTCCAGAGCGTCCCGATCCCGGAGGCCCGAATGACCACCATGGATCACGTCCGCCATCTGGCCGAGACCATCGGCCCGCGCGGTTCCACAACCTCGAAGGAACGTGAAGCCGCCGACTACGCCGCCGAGACTCTCCGACACGCTGGTCTCGACCCTTCGATCCAGACCTTTACGAGCGCCAAGTCGGGTTGGTATCCATCGGCTCTGTTCGCCGCTCTGATGCTCCTCAGCTTCCTGGTCTTCTGGTTCGCCGGCGGCTGGGGGGCTGTCGGCGCCCTCTTGATCGCCATGGCCGCCTTGCTCTCGGTCCTGCGCGAGCTCGCCTTCCGATCCAATCCCCTCCGTTGGGTCCTCCCCAGGGGGCGCTCGCAGAATGTGGTGGCCCGGATCGCGGCGGCTGGCGAAGCCAAGTGGCGGGTCATCCTGATGGGCCACCTCGACTCCCATCGCACCCCCTTGGCCTTCTCGAGCGACGGATGGCTTCGGCTCTTCGGCCTCCTCGTCCCGATCGGACTGGCCGCCAGCGTGGCGTTGATCCTGATCTTCCTCGGCGCGGCCGTCTCGATGGCGACAATCTGGCGTCCGATCTCGATCCCGTTCGCCCTGGCGATGTTGGGGCTCTTCCTCATCACTATCCAGGCCGATCTGACGAAGTACACCCCCGGCGCCAACGACAACGCCTCCGGGGCCGCCGTCGTCCTGGCCATCGCGGAGCGCCTAGCTCGCCAGCCGCTGCGCCAGACCGATGTGTGGGCTGTTCTCTCCGGGTGCGAGGAGGTCGGCTGCTACGGCGCCGAGGCGTTCGCGCAGTCGCAGACCGATCGGGGGAGCGAAACAGCCTGGTTTACCCTGGACTCACTGGGCACGCGCCGGGGAACCCCCTGCTACCTCAGCCAGGAACGATTCCTGCTGACGGCCCGCAGCGATCCTCAACTGGTGAAGATCGCCGACTCGATTGCGCAGCGCCGGCCCGAGCTCGGCGCCCGGGCTCATGCCGGGTTCGCTGGCGCCTACACCGAAAGCGCTATCGGGGCCAAGCATGGGTTCCGGGTCTTGACCCTGATCTCACTGACCCCGGAAGGCCGGCCGACCGAGTGGCATCGCCCGACGGACGTCGTCGACCGGCTCGATCCGTCGTCGGTCGAGGCCTGCGAGGCGTTCACGCTCGAGTTCCTTCAGGCGGTCGACCGAGACGGCTTCTAGCCCGGACGCAGCGAAGCGATCCGCTCGACGTCGAGGTCGCCGGCCGCACCCCAGCCGCGCTTTCCCTTTTCTACAGCCGGTCGGAAGCGCTCGTACAGGCCATACGCATCAACCGCCAGGCGGTCGGCAGGAATCGACTCCGCCAGGGAGCGCATCGCTCGCTCCACCGTGGGCAGATTCTCTCCAAACTTCGAACGCAGATAGCGCCGCACGGCCTCCGGGTCGGCCGGCTCGCCCTTTTCCGCGGCGCGCAAGCCCTGGGGAGTCTGGAGAGCGGGCACGGCGCGATCCAAGAGATTGACAAACACCAGGTCCGGAAGCGGCTCGGCGGCCCCCGACGGATCCTTGTGGCGTTTCTCGTAAATGCCCAGCCACTGGCCTTTGGATTGGGCCGTCAGGCCAGCCACGGCCCGTCCCAGCGTCAGCGCTTCGTCGTTGTCGAAGCCGAGCCGCTCGGCCACCACTGCCGCCCACAGAGTCAGCACCGGGGCGCGGTTGACCTTGATCCTCATCTCAAGGATTCGATACGGCCCTGGATGTAGGCCACCGCCGCCCCGGTGCGATCGATCCCGGCCCAGCAGTGCACCAGAATCGGCGAAGGCATGTTCGTGAATAGGCGCCAGACCGCCTCGAGATCCGACGGCGCCATGGGCGGATCCTGCAGGTCCTTCACGGGAACGTGCCCGACGGCGAACCCAGCCCTGCGGTAGGCTTCCAGGAGGCCCCCGGGAAGGCCCGCATACCGCCCAAGCTGCTCGTCATCGAGCAGACATACGATCGAGCGGATGCCCAGATCCCCGGCCTCGCGCAGCCAAGGTCCGACTTCGTCCGGCTCCGGATGGGCCGACCGCGCCAGTCGGCCCTGGATGGCCCACTCGATCACGCGCCCCTCCGCTCAGCCGCCAGCCGACTCCGGCGCGCTCGCAGCGAACTGGATCCGATTCCCTTCGGGATCGTAGAAGGTTCCGTAGGTGACCACCCCGGGGATGGCTACGACGTCGTCACAACGAACACCCTTCGACGCCAACCATGCCGCCGTCTGGTGCGCATCCTCCACGGTCAGGGTTGCGGTGGCGCCGCCCCGTGGGGGCGGAGAGCCCGCTTCCGTCCACTTGCTGATGGCGATGTGAGTCTCGCCCGGCCGGCCGTATTCGCGCCACCCGAACTCGTCGTCCGACCAGTCGACCGGCCAGCCGAGGACCTCGTCATAGAACGCCTTGGCGGCCTCCCACTGAGTAACGTAGTAGTAGACGACGTTCACGTTCTTGAAGTGCGACACGAAGGATTCCTCCTTTGGCTGGTTCTGGCGACAACGCCGGCCCGATCAGCCGGCTCCGGGCTCGCTGATCGGGGCCGGTCGCGGCACCCGGGACGGCGTCTGGACCAGGATGACGCCGGCCAGAATGAGGACCGCCGCCAGGGCCCCGTACAGACCGACCGGCTCCCCGAGGATGAGCCACGCCATCAGAGTCACCTCGATGACCTGGGCCGTGGCGATGACTCCGGCCTCCAGCGCGCGCAGGGTCCGCAAGGCGATGTTCCACAGGGTGAAGGCGATGGCGGTGTTGACCACGGCGAGCCAGAGCAGCAGGCCGACCGACTCGAGGGAGATCGCCGGCAGCGGCTCAACGAGGAGGCCGATCGCCAGCAGGATACTGCTGCCGATCCCCACCGTGATCATGGTCACATCCTGCGCCCGCAGGTGCGTGTCGCGCATGATGAAGCGCGTCAACTGGTTGGAGGCTGCGCCGGCGGCCGCCGCCAGCCCGGCGAGGAGGATGCCGAGGAGTTCGCCGCCGGCCGGGGCCAGGGGGAAGGCCAAATACACCCCGCCGATCGTCAGGGCGACGCCGAACCACTGCCGGAGGCTCGTGCGCTCTCCGAGGAACATCCCGCTCGAGATTGCCACGAGCAAGGGGATCCCGGCCTGGAAGACGAAGTTGGCGGTGATCACCGGCAGCATGCTGAGGCTGAGGAACATCGCCCCGGGGGCCAGCGCATAGGCGACCAGCCCGAGGCCAAACATCGCCCGCCACGTGGCCGGCGGGAGGTTCCGCGGCACAGGCCGGCGTTGGATCCGATGCAACAGGAAGAGCACCACGAATCCGAGGAAGTACCGCATCCCGGCGAACGTGAGCGGCGGGATCTCCCGCAGTCCGATCTTGACCAGGATGTAGGAGGACGCCCACAGGATGGTGACGAGGAGCGCCAGCCCAACGGCGTTGCGATGCGAACCGGAGCCGGGAGCCTGCAGCGACGAGTCTCCCCCGGGCCCGGTCTCAGCCGACATCAGCCGGAAGCCGGAAGACGCGCTCGGGCGTGAAGCGCGCGGCCTCCTCAAGGGCGCTGTCGATCCGCCGGAAGAGCACCGAGCGGGCGTGCGCGTCTTCGAGATAGGTCCCCGTCCCGGAGTCAATCCGCAGAACCGGGGCCCATCCCTGTCGGTCGATCCACGCTTCGTAGTTCCGGTTGAGGGCGACCAGGAAGTCGGTATCGATCGCCTGCTCGAACTCGCGACCGCGCTGTCGGATGCGGCTCAGCTGGACCTCCAGCGGGACCCGCAGGTAGATCAGCAGATCCGGCCGCGGCAGGAGTTCGGCGAGGGCATGGTAGAGGGTATTCAGGGTTGTCAGGTCGATCGAGTCGAAGGCTCCCAACTGATGGTACGTCGAGGCGAATACCTCGGTGTCCTCGTACAGGCAACGATCCTGGACGGCGGGGCCATCCACCTCGAGCGCCCGCATATGCTGGCGCGTCCGGCCGCCCAGGTAGAACGTCTGGACCCGCAGCGCCAGGCCTTCCAGATTCTGGTAGACGCCGCTGAGGTAGGGGTTCTCTTCGACCGGCTCGTCGATCCGGGACCACCCCGGCCGCTCGCCCAGGAGACGGACGAGCGTTGACTTGCCGGCACCGATGCTCCCGACGACGGCGACATACGGCCGGGCGCGCCCGTTGGCCGCGATCGTGATACGCGGGGATCGAGGCACACGCAAGTTCGCCTCGGCCTCGTGCAGCATCCGCATCAGTCCTTCCAGGTCGGGAGCGATCCGGTACTGGACGACGCCGTCGATCATCAGGTTGTTGCCGCCCGGCTCGCACGAGCGGAAGTCGGTCTTGAGGCCGATGCAGGTCTTGCCCAGGGCGTAGCCGATGCCGACCTCGATGCACGCTCCCTCATCCGGGGTCCGCCCATCGATGATGAACGCGACGATGTCGCACTCTTCCACGGCCAGGCGATTGCGCTCGAAGATCGCGTCGCGCGCCTGGTGCACGTCGAGGCCGGCCTCGACCATCTCGGAAATCAAGCCGGCGTCTTCTTGGGGAAAGTACGTCTCGAAGCCCATCTGCCGGATCAGGCCGTTGAGCTCGACGTTGAACCGACGCTCGGCGTGGCTGAACAGCGGTCCGGCGATGTAGACGCGCAGGGGACGATCGGGACCGTCGGTCCACTCCTTCGCCCGCAACATCCCCCCCTGGATCGCAGCCATCGTCTCCCTCCCTCCGGCAGCCGGGATCCTCGCCTGCGCGCCCGGCTCGACCATCCCACGGCAAACCGACCCAGACGTCCCAGACGGCCGGGGACGCCGGTCGGTCAACCATCCGATTGTCAGGTCAGGCAAGAGGAAAGGGTCGAACGAACACCCCGCTTGCCCCGCTCGGGGCGTTCGGACAGGCGGCCCTCTCCCTCCGGCAGTACGGCAGTACTGGCAAGGGAGAGTGTAGCACAGGAGAATGCGAAGTCAACGCGGCTAGACCTGGGGGGTACCCCCGGCGGTCCCCCGAGCATCTTTGGCGACCGGCCTGATGAAACGCCGGGTCTCCGGACCCTACCGCGCCGGCGGCTTCATCTCCTCGAGCAGCGCCAGATCGCGACGCGTGTTCCGCATCCGGATCCACACGCTCAGGATGTATAGGGCGATCGTGCCCAGAATGACCCCGAAACCGAGCAACATGTAGTTGAGGGTTTCGGCAGGCGCGTCTTGTAGCAGCATGAGTCCTCTCCGTTTCGGCCCTAGGCCGAGAGCACCTTCAGCTTGAGTTGTTCCAGGCGCTCGTGGAGTCCCTCGAGCCGGAACCGATGCCAAGCCAGCGAGATGTACAGGAATGTGAACGTCAGCAGACTGAACATGAAGGCCTGGAACATCCGAGGAGTCATGTCGAAGGCGCCCTGCGCTGTCGGATCCCCGCTGCCGATCACCACCGGGTGGATGGTGCGGAACAGGCGGATCGACAGGAACGTCAGCGGGACGCTGATGAACCCGACGATCGCGTAGATCGCGCCGAACCGTGCCCTCCGGTCGGGATCCTCAATGCCCTGGCGCAGCAGCATGTAGGCCAGATACACCAGCTCCATCACCGTCGCCGTCACCAGGCGCAGATCCCACGTCCACCAGGTATTCCAGATCGGCCGCGCCCAGACCGAGCCGCTGACGATGTTGGCGAAAGTGAAGACCAGTCCGATCTCGACTGACGACACCGCGAGACGGTCCCACTTGCGGTCCCCCTTTGCCAGGTAGAGCCCTCCCGACACCGCCGTCACCAGGAACGCCACCGCCCCTACCCACCCGGCGGCCACGTGGAAGTAGAAGACGCGTTGGACCGCTCCCATCACGGCCTCGGTCGGCGCGTAGACGAGCACCATGTACAGCGCGGCGGCAAACAGCACCACCGTGATTCCCGTCAGGATCTTGAGCCCTCTCGGCATCCGTTCCATCCACGCCTCCTCACGATTTCTGATTCATCGGCGACCATCGCTCCGCAGCCGGCCGCCCGGGCCCGCTCTCGGTCACTCTTCAACGACGTAGTCGAACACCCACCAGGCCACCACCACGAAGACGACATCGTACACGACCAGCAGCCGGATCCAGGTCGCGATCTCCTCCATCGGTAGCCCCTGGAGGAATCCGGTGCTGGCCTTGACGGCCGGGATCAACACCGGCAGGGCGACCGGGAAGAGCAGGATGGGGAGGAGCACATCCCGCGTCCGCGCCTGGACCGCCATCGCCGCCAGCAGGGTCCCCACGGCAACATACCCGATCGAGCCGAGCACGATGACCGCCAGCAGTCCCGGAAGAAACAGGTTCACGTTGTAGAGAATGCTGTAGACCGGGAGGACGACGGCAACGACGATCCCTAAGAACGCCAAGTTGGCGCCGACCTTCCCGAAGTAGATCGCGCTGCGATCAACCGGCGCCAGGAGCAGCCCGTCGAGACAACCGCGATCCTGCTCGACGGCCATCGAACGATTCAATCCCAACGTGCCGGCGAAGGCGAACGTCACCCACAGCACCCCGGCGGTGATCGTTGATCTCGTCCGAACGTCGAGCTCAAGGGCAAAGTTGAAAATCAGGACCACGAGCAGGGCGAAGACCAGCATCGCCCCGGTCAGTTCCCGGCTGCGGAGCTCGGCGGCCAGGTCCTTCCAGACGACGGCTCCAGCGGCCCGCAAGAAGGTCGCGATCGGGTTGAGGCGCGGCGGCGCTTCGATCCCGGTCGTCTCAGCCATGGGCCACCGCCCTGTACAGGGCTGGGAGATCTTTCCACTCGGGATCCGTCCGGGAGAGGGATCGGGCGATGACTCCCTTGGAGAGGATGTCGATGCGCGTCGCCAGATCCGACGCTCGCAGCAAGTCGTGCGACGTCATCACGACCGTCCGACCCTGCGACGCTACCTGCCGCAGGATCGAGTCGAGCATGGTCGATGCGTCTTGGTCCAATCCCGTATGCGGTTCGTCGAACAGCAGCACTTGAGGATCGTGGAGCACCGCCCGGCCGATCGCCAACCGTTGCTGCATGCCGCGGGAGTACTCGCGGACGCGATCTCGCCGCCGCCGATCGAGGCCGACCAGCGCCAGGATCTCGTCAATCCGCTCTTTCGGCCTGGGGATCGCATACAGCCGGGCGTAGAACCGCAGGTTCTCCTCGGCCGTCAGGTCGCCGTAGAGGAGCGGTTGATGGGAGACGACACCCAGGACCCGGCGGACGGCGGCCGCCTCGCCGGGCAAGCGGAACCCGGCCAGGCGGACTTCACCCAGCGTGGGGCGAGCCAGGGATGCCAGGATCCGGAGCAAGGTCGTCTTCCCGGCGCCGTTCGGACCCAGCAGGGCGACGAACTCCCCGGCCTCGACGTGAAGATTCAGTCCCCGCAAGACAGGCTTGATCCCGAAGGTCTTGATCAGCGCGCGGATTTCGATCACGGCCGCGATCCCGGGGCAGCCTGGCGGAGGAGTTCGTCGCGCCGTCGGCGATACTCATCCTCTGCGAGTCTCCCGGCGGCGAATTCATTGTCGAGGGAAGCGATCGCCCACAGGACGGTGTCGTCGCTGACAGGGGCCGGCTTGGGTCCGGCACCGGTCGGAGGCGGTCTTCGCAGGAAGAGCACGGCGGCGACGGCGATCAGCGCCAACCCGGCCAAGCCGAACAGGATCGAGGTCGTATTGGCTGGGGTCGCCGGGCCTCCACCGATCCGGCCGCTGAGGGTCAGCGTCACGACGCCTCCGGCCGGGACGGCCGGCAAGGCGTAGTTGTGCATACCAGCCCCGGAAATGTCTCGAACGCCGCGATCTTCGACCCCGTCGCCTGAGACGATCGGACCGCCTTCCGGCGAAAGGACCACGACCGCGTCCACGGGATACGCGACTGGGCGTGCAAATTCCATCCGGCCCGTGTAGGGAAGGTTGTAGCTGAACACCAGTTCGCCGGTGGAGTCGCCCGGGGTGAGGGGGCGTCGGTCGCGGAAACCCGTCGAAGTCAGTTCGTAGCGATCACCAACAGTCCCGCCGTCGAGACTCAATCCGGTTGCCCCCTCCGGAAGCTCGATCTCCAGGGCGCCGGTTTCCGGCTCGTACACCGTCCGCTCACCGAGGTTGGAGAGCAACCACAGTTCGACGACCTGGACGACCCCCTCGGCCGGGAAGTCGAACAACAAGTGGAGTCGGCTGACGCGAACCGCGTCCGGATTGGTGGTCGTCTCGAAGACCTGGAGGGGGACATCGAGCGTCGCCGAGGTCCCAGGGATCTCGACGATCTCAGAAGCATACAGGACATCCTGGTAGGTCGTCGTCAGCACATACTGACGCCCGGCGACGACCTCAATCCCCGGAAACTGATAGCGGCCGCGGGTGTCGGTTGTCGTCGTTTGGGCCAGCGCTTCGGCTCCCCCGTCAAAGCCGCGCAGGCTGACCTCCAGCTGCGATGGCGGACCGCCGCCGCTGGTTCCATTGACGACTTCGCCCTGCACCATCACCCCGGCGACGACCTCGGTAGGCGTCACCTGCGGAGAGATCGTCCCATCCGGCGTCGGTCCGGCGGCCGTCAGGTCGACGGTCGGTTCGGCCGTCGGCGTCGTCACCGGCGAAACCCCGCTCCCGGTCAGACCCAGAGACCGGACAAACGCCGCTGCGGCCCAGCGTTCGTCGTCGGAGAGCGTATCGGCGTACGCCGGCATGGAATCCCCAACGCCCTGGCTTATGGCTCCGTAGAGCGCCAGCCACGATCGGCCGGACTGGAACGTCGGGGAGGTCAAGTCGACGATTTGGCCGTCGCCTGCCCCGTTGTCCCCATGGCAGGCGGCGCAGGCTTCCCCGAAGAGGGTCTCTCCCGCCTGCACCTGGTCTCGCGGAAGGCTCAGCGAGAGCGCGTACCCCACGACATCCCAGCGCTGATCATCACTCAGGCTGGAGAACCCCGGCATGAACCGATCGAATCGCCCTTCGGTGACCACCTCAAACCACGCCTCCGGAATGGCGCGCTGCGCCACCTGGAGGTCCGTGAACGCCGTCGGCGGATTGGGAAGCTGTGCGGCCTGGGGGCCGTCGCCGCCGCCGGCTTCGCCGTGGCATGGCGAGCACTTCTCGAAGTAGATGACGGCACCGGCATCGGTGTCGGCAAGCCGGTCCGGAAGGACGGATGGGGCCAGCGTCGGGGGGAATCCCAAACCCTGGGCCTGAGCCGTCGCCAGACTCGGGGGCGGGGTCATGTCACCGGCGAGAGAGCATGCGCTGAGGGCGAGCGCTCCGAGCGTCGTGAGAATCGCAGGCCTCATGCACGAACCTCGGGCACGGGCTGCCCGCAGGATGAGCAGAACCGGTCGCCAAGCACCAACGGATTCCCGCACTTGGCGCAGAAGCCGGCGGCCCGGGCGCGCAGCTGGGCGATACGCGCTTCGAGGGAATCCTGGTCGGAACCAGCCCGAAGGCCGGCTTCCGCCGTCGGCGCGAGCTCATCGATGGATCGTAGGAGATCGGCCCCGCGCCGGACGTACTCGGCGCGCTGCGCCTGGTAGTCCTCCGGGAGGATCTTCCCCAGGGTGTAGTCCACATCCAACTCGCTGATCAGAGACAGGACCTGGTCCCGCTCGGCATACAGGGTCGAGAGACGTCGCTCCCGCGCGCCGGGTTCGTGCGCTTCACCGACGATCAGCGGGCGGGCGATATAGGCCGCGGCGAGGACGGCCATGCCGGCCACGAGCAGGAGTGCCATCCAGTCCATCTCAGCCCCCGCTCCGGGCGGCTTCGACGTCGTCGAGGATTTCCTGCAACGACAGGTAGGGCCCAATCTTCACGGAGACGATGATCCCGTCCGGGTCGACCACGTAGGTCTCGGGGACTCCCCGCATGCGGAAGGCCTGCGAGATCTTCGTACGGAGATCCGGGCCATTCCGGTACGTGATCCCGAAGCGGCTGAGATAGGCACGCGCCTCCGTTTCGGTATCGACGTAGTCGATCCCGAGAAAGACCACCCCGTCATCCTTCAGCCGTTGATGGGCTTGCTCGAGTTCGGCAGCTTCCTGCTCACACGGCTTGCACCAGGAAGCCCAGAAGTTGATGACCACCACCTGGCCGCGGAGATCCTCGATCGAGACGGTCTCCCCATCGAAGGTGGTCAGCGTGAAGGATGGGACCCTGGCGCCGACGCCGACAGGGCCCTGCTGGGTGCGGACCAGGCCCAGGCCGAGGATCGCCAACAGGGCGAAGACCGCGAGCCAGATTGCGATGGTGATCCAGCGTCGGCCGGAAGCACCCGGCTTGCCTCTCTGGACTTGCTCTTCGGTCACCAAAACCTCCCAAGCGATACCGAGCCGTCTTGCCTGCGTTGGCGGGAGGGCAATCGGGTCGGGGCGTGTGTGTGGGGTCGAGTCATGGGCGCAGGCCGCTCACTACGAGTCCGTCGTGAGGCTTCTACGATCTCCTGCGGAGCTCCTCTTCAAGACGTTGCGCGTAGGGGTCGGCGTCCGTCTCGGAGGCGTGGGGCTTCGGAGTCGCCTCGACGGGTCGCTCCCACCGGCGCAGGGTCATCCCCAGCAGAACGGCGCTGGCCAAGATGACGAGCGGCGGCAGGACGTAGACCAGCCAGTTCAGCCCGCGGGCTGGCGGAGTGGCCAGCACGCGGTCGCCGTATTGCGCTACGAAGTAGTCCTTGATCTGATCCTCCGACCAGCCCAGGGCCAGCTTCTCGCGGATCGTGCCGCGCCACTGTTCGCAGGCTTGCGTGGGACACACATCCAGAGGGATGTTCTCGCACACCGGACAATAGAGCTGCTTGGCGATGGCGTTGACTTCATCGTCGGACGGCGTCGGTTCCTGGGCAAAGGCAGGGAAGGCCAAGGCGCCCAGCAGGGCGATGACGCTCATGGCCAGCACGAAAGTCTTGCGCGGCAGGTGCATGTTCTGCTCTTCGATCTAGACGGCGGCCGCTGCGCCGGTGCGGACGGTACGGGAAACGATCTCCGGCTCCGGCTCCGGCCAGGCGGCGACCAGGGTTCCGAGAATGAACACCAACCCGCCGAGCCACACGAAATTGACTAGGGGGTTGTGATAGACCTTGAAGGTCGCAGCTTGATTCCCGATCGGCTCCCACGAAACGAGCAGGACGTAGAAGTCGTCCTCGAGCGTCGATCGCACCCCGGGGATCGTCATCGGCTGCTGCGATTCATAGTAGAAGTCGCGGCGCGGATACAGTTCGCCCACCGGACGGCCGTCTCGGTAGACTGAGACCACGGCGCGGGTTACGTTGCGCCCGTCGTTCGTGTCCCACTGGGCCACGGCGTCGTACACCATCACGTACCGGCCCAGGGTGAGCTGCTCACCCTGCGAGAGGGTCCCTTGGGTCTCGGTCTGGAACAACTCGATGCCGATGATCCCGAAGGCCATCAGCACGACCCCCAGATGGATGACGTAGCCTCCATAGCGCCGCCGGTAGCGGGTCACCATCCGACCGAGGGCCACGAGCAGGTTCTCCCCGTGCGTGCGGTGGCGGGCCCAGGCCCCGCGCCAGAATTCGTGCAAGGTCACCAAGCCGGTCAGCGCAGCCAGCCAGTAGCCAACGATCGCCGATACCGAGCGCATTCCAGTGGCGGCGAGGACGACCGGGACCGCCAGGGAGAGGGCGAAGGGCTTCCACAGCGCCTTTCCCAATAGGCGGACCGAGGAACGACCATAGGCCGAAAGGGGCGCGATCCCCATCAACAGCAACAAGCTGGCCCACAACGGCGCCGTGGCGCGCTCATAGAACGGGGGCCCGACGGTCACCTTCTGGCCGGTGAAGAGCTCCGAGATCAGCGGGAAGAGAACGCCCCAGAAGCAGACGATCAGGATCCCCATGAAGAGGAGATTGTTGACGAGAAACAGGGCTTCGCGCGAGAGCCTGGATTGGACCTGATTCTCACTGTGCAGGTCGCCCCAGCGGCTCATCAGGAGCGACAGCGAGGCGACGGTCGTCACGCCGATGAAGGTGAAGAACAGTGGGCCGATCGCCGACTGGGCAAAGGCATGAACCGACGAGAGCACCCCCGAGCGCGTCAGGAAGGTCCCGAAGATGACCAGGGCATAGGTCAGGATGATCAGGACCATGTTCCAGCGCTTGAGCATTCCGCGCTTCTCCTGGATCATCACGGAGTGCAGGAAGGCCGTGCCCGTCAGCCAGGGCATGAAGGCGGCGATCTCGACCGGGTCCCAGCCCCAGTAGCCGCCCCACCCGAGGACGTCGTAGGCCCAGCGTCCGCCGAGGATCAGCCCGAGCGAGAGGAACAGCCATGCCACCAGGGTCCAGCGCCGGGTCACCCGGATCCACCGATCATCCGACCGGCGGGTGACGAGAGCGGCGATGGCGAAGGCATACGGGATGACGAAGGCGACGAACCCGAGGTAGAGCATCGGCGGATGGATCACCATCCCGGGGTGTCGGAGGAGCGGGTTGAGGCCGCGACCGTCGGCCGGCACGAGCGGAAGCGTTCCCGCCGGCTGGAAGACAGCCGTGAGTTGAGCTCCCTGTGGGGTCTGCCAGAGTCGCAAGAACGGGTTCTCAGACGAGAAGGTCAGACCCCCCTCTGGGCCAGACAGCGACGGGAAGGGCACCAAGATCAGGCCGACGAAGAAGGCCAGGGTGACCATCGTCACGACGATCACCCAGGGGAGCAGTTCTCGGTCCCGATCCCAGCGGCGCAGGCTGGCGGCCGTGGCGAAGGCCGCCATCAGCCACGACCAGAAGACGAGCGATCCCGCCTGGCCGCCCCACAGGGCCGTGACCTTGAGGTAGGTCGGCATCGCCCGGCTGGTGACCGAGGCGACGTATTCGACCTGATAGTGATCGCCGATCAGCAGGAGGATGATCGCCAGCGCCGCCACGGTCAGCAGCGGCCAGGTCAGCAGCATGGCCCGCCGGCCGCTCTCCACGAACGCCGGCCGGTGGCGCAGCGCGCCATAGGCGGCCGCGCCGGCACCGAACAGGGCCGCCAGGAAGGTCAGGATCAGGGCAAAGTGCCCGACGATCGCCATCGACTAGCCTCCCGGGGACCCGGCCACGCGGTCGCCAATCATCCCTCGACCTGCCCCGGAACAGCTTCTTCGTAGCGGGTCGGACACTTCAAGAGGAGCTCGTCAGCATAGAAGACGCCGTCTTCGCCCATGCGACCAGTCACGATCGCTTGGGCTTCGTGTCGAAGCAGGTCCGGCCTCGGTCCGACGTACTCGACGTGCAGTCGGCTCGCCTCAGGATTGGTGACGGCCGCGTGTAGGGCGGCCGCCAGGCCGCCGGCGCGCTCAATCTCGTCGAGGTCACCGGGGACATTGGCGATCGTGAACTGAAGCGTCAGGGACTCGGCATCGTAGACGATGGTGTCACCATCGACCGCGCCCGAGATCTTCAAGTCCCGGCCGAGGACTTCTTCCCCTTTGGCCTGGAGTTCATCGATGGTCAGGTAGTACTGGGCGGCGGCGGAGGTCGATGAGGCGATCAGATACACGAACGCCGCCACGATCAGCAGCCCGCCAATCCAGAACTTCCACCGCGACCCGCCGGCCTTGGGAGTAGGCGTCTTTACGGATTCAGTCATCGATGGCCTCCATCAAAGTTCTTCCGGCCGTCAGGGCCGGAAGACCGGTGCGATTCTAACACCCGGGGCCGCGCCTGGCCTTTGGATAAATGTCACCCACTTCCACCACAATCGCTCTCAACCTGGCCCAACCCGGGCCCGGGACCAGTTTAGCGACGGCGAATTAGGGCGACATGAAGGGAGACTCAGGCCCGGGTGAGACCCGGGCGAAACCATCCCAATGCGGTGCTCTCAGGCCGGTTTCGGGTGAGCAACGTCACTGGCCGAGCCCGAATCGCCAGCATAAACTGGCAGCGCGTTCGGCGCTCGGGATCCTCCGAGGACCGGCGCGAAGCATGAGTGGGAGGAGGGGAACGTCGTTATGACCCGGAGCCTAGCAGGGCTCACGCTTGCGATTCTCGGCCTGGTCTTCGCCTCGTCAGCATGGGCCGACAGCGCCTTGCCGGCCGCCTCCCCCGCCCCGGCGCCGGCCGCCGCGGCGGCTGTGATCGACAACGAGACTTGCCTGGGATGCCATGCCGCGCCTGGCCAGACCAAGACGCTGCCCTCGGGTGAGCCGATCTATATCTCCATCGATCCGGAGGTCTTCACCGCCTCGATCCACGGCCGGGAAGGCCTGCAGTGCATCGGCTGCCACGCCGGGCACGACACGTTTCCCCACCCGGCCGTGACCGCCCAGACCCGCCGCGAATACAACCTCGACCGCTACACGGTCTGCGCCGACTGCCACGCCGACAAGTACGAGGCCAGCCTGGACTCAGTCCACCAGAAGGCCCTCGCCGGCGGGAACCAAGAAGCGGCGATCTGCACCGACTGCCATGGCCCCCACTCGAACGTCGACCTCGACGCCGAGCCGCGCGTCGCCATCCCCCAGACCTGCGAGAAATGTCACTCGGCGATCTACCAGGCCTACCGCGAGAGCGTCCACGGCTCCGCGCTGACCGAGGAGAACCCGGATGTCCCGACGTGCATCGATTGCCATGGTGTCCACGACGTCCACGGCCCCTCGAACAGCCCGTTCCACCTCTTCTCGCCGACGATTTGCCTGGAGTGCCACGCCGATCCCGAGTTGATGGCCAAGTATGGCCTCAGCACCGAAATCCGCGAGACCTACGTCGCCGACTTCCACGGCACGACGGTGCTCCTGTTCGAGAAACTCGCCCCCGATCAGGAGACCAACAAGCCAGTCTGCATCGACTGTCACGGCGTGCACGACATCCTGGCACCCAACGACCCGAACAGCCGAGTGATGCAGGAGAACCTGCTGAATACCTGCCAGCGCTGCCACCCCGATGCCACTGTGAACTTCCCAGCGGCCTGGCTCGGACACTACGCTCCCGATCCGATCCACACCCCGCTGGTCTACTACGTGGGCCTCTTCTATCAGATCCTGATCCCGGTCGTGATCGGAGGCATGGCGTTCTTTGTCGCCACCGACCTCGTCCGGACGATCCTCAACCGACGACGGGAGGCGCGCCATGGCTGAGACGACGCGCCGCTACATCCGCTTCGCCTTGCCCGACCGGGTCGAACACATCCTGCTACTGGCGAGTTTCACCACCCTGGCCGTCACTGGCCTGGTCCAGAAGTTCGCCGAGGCCGGGATTTCGCAATCGATCATCGCCGTGCTGGGCGGGATCGAGGGCACCCGCACGATCCACCACATCGCCGCCGTGATCCTCCTGCTCGAATCGATCTACCATCTCGGGGCGGTCGCCTACAAAGTCCTGGTCCGGCGGAGCCGCCTCGACATGCTCCCCGGCCTCGGCGACATCCGCAAGGGGTGGCAGGCCTTGCTCTACAACCTGGGCCTGCGGGCCGACCGACCCCAGGAAGGTCGCTACAACTTCGCCGAGAAGGCCGAGTACTGGGCGGTGGTGTGGGGAACGGTCGTCATGGCGATCACCGGGTTCATGATGTGGAACCCGATCTCCACGACACGATTCCTCCCGGGCCAGGTTGTCCCCGCGGCCAAGGCGGCCCACGGGTTCGAGGCCATCCTGGCCGTCCTGGCGATCCTGGTCTGGCATCTGTACCACGTGCACCTGAAGCACTTCAACAGGAGCATGTTCACCGGCAAGATGACCGAGAAGGAGATGATCGAGGAACACCCGCTTGAGCTGGCCGACATCAAGGCCGGCGTGGCGGTGCGGCCGGTCGACCTGCTGGTGTTGAAGCGCCGCCGCCGGGTGTTCTTCCCCATCTACGCCATCGTGGCGGTCGTGCTCCTGGTGGGCGTGTACGCGTTCGTGTCTTACGAACAGACAGCGATCACGACGCTCCCCGAGCCGATCGACGTCCCGGTCTTCGTCCCGTTGACCCCTACGCCGCTCCCGACGCGCCCGCCAACGGCGACGCCGGCGCCCCAGCCCACGGCCGCCCCCACATCGACGGGCGGCCCACCGGCTGCCCCGACGGCCGGAACGGCGCTGACCTGGGACGCAGACATCGGACCGCTGCTGGCCTCCCAGTGCGGCGCGTGCCACGGATCCTTCGGCGGTCTCGACCTCTCGACCTATGCCGGCGCGCTGGCCGGGGGTGTGAGCGGGCCAGCGGTCGTCGCCGGCGATCCAGGAGCGTCGATCCTGGTATTGCGCCAGCAGGAGGGTGGGCACCCCGGCCAGCTTTCCCCCGAGGACCTGGCCCTGGTCGTCGAGTGGATCGAGGCCGGCGCCCCGGAGAATTGAACGAGCCAGCCCGGCCTTCCCCGCCGGTACCCTTCGCCGGTCGAAGGCGCCAACGCGGGAGGAACCGTGTGCTCTTCCCTGGAAAAGAACCACCCATCAGGCGGGCGAGCCGCTCGCTGTGGAGGCATGAGTAATGCGCAAGATCCGTCAGGCCCTTCGCAACTTCTTCTTTCCCCCGCCGGGGTCCCCCGCCCTGACGCGATTGCTCCCCTACGCGACCCTGGGCGTCCTCACCCTGATCGTCTTCGGCGCGGGGGTTGTCGGCTGGGAGTACACCAACTCGCCGGAGTTCTGCGGTACGGCGTGCCACACCATGCCCCCCGAATACACGTCCTACCTGACGTCGCCTCACGCCCGGATCGACTGCGTCGAGTGCCATATCGGGCGAGATTTCCTTGCCACCCGCGTCACCCGCAAGGCCGGCGACATCCGACATATCGTCTCGCTGGCCTTCCAGCGGTATGAGTTCCCAATCCGGGCCGACGACCTCCGCCCGGCGCGCGAGACCTGCGAGCGCTGCCACTTCCCCGAGAAGTTCTCCGACGACAGCCTGCGCGAGATCCGTCGCTTCCTGCCCGACGAGACATCCACCCCCGAGACGACCTACCTCGTCCTGAAGACTGGCGGCGGGTCGGCCCGTCTCGGCCTCGGCCGGGGGATTCACTGGCACATCGAGAACCCGGTCTACTACTACGCCCTGGATCCCGAGGAACAGGTCATCCCGTACGTCCGGTATCAGAACGAAGACGGTTCGATCACCGAGTATGTCGATATCACCTCCGGATTCGACCCGAACTCAATCGACGAAGCCGATCTGGAGGAGATGGACTGCATCACCTGCCACAACCGGATCACCCACCTGGTGTATCCGCCCGAGGACAGCGTCGATCGGCTATTGGCCCGCGACGCCCTGGATCGGAGCATCCCCGAGGTCCGCCGCAAGGCGGTCGAGGCGTTGGGGGCTGACTACGCCACGGATGCCGAAGCGCTGGACGGGATCGCCCGACTGGCGGACTACTACGCTTCCACCTACCCCGACTTCACCGCAGAGAACAGTGCGGCGATCGACCAACTCGTCGAAGTTCTGCAGGAGACGTACACCCAGTCCGTCTTCCGGGAACAGAAATCCGACTGGAACTCACACCCGAACAACATCGGTCACCAGAACTCACCGGGGTGTTTCCGTTGCCATGATGGCAAGCACCTTGACGCCGACGATCAGGCCATCCGACTGGAATGCAACTTGTGCCACTCGGTCCCGGTCGTCGCCGGGCCGAACGATTTCGTCTCTGAGATCGAGATCAGCCGCGGGCCCGAGCCGCAATCGCATCTGAATCCAAACTGGATCGCCTTGCATCGCGACGCGTTCGACACGACGTGCGCCAATTGCCACACCACCGAGGACGCCGGGGGCACCAGCAACTCTTCCTTCTGCTCCAACAGCTCCTGCCATGGCAGCGCCTGGCCGTTCGCCGGGTTCGACGCCCCGGCCCTACGCGACGTCCTGCGCTCCCAGTTGCCCGCACCGGAGCCCACCCAGCCGCCTCCACCGCCTCCATCCGGCGAGAGCACGTGGGACGGCAACATCGGGGCCCTGCTGGAAGCGAAGTGCGGATCGTGCCACGGCCCAGATGGCCTCCAGGGACTTGACCTGACGAGCTACGCCGCGGCCCTGCGGGGCGGCCAGGGCGGCCCGGCGATCGTGCCGGACGATCCCGAGAGCAGCCTGCTGATGGCCAAGCAGACCGGCAGTCAGCCCCACTTCGGCCAACTCGACGCGGCAGCCCTCGATCTCGTCCGGGCGTGGATCGCCGACGGGGCACCCGAAGACTAGGTCCCAGTCCATGGACCGGTAACCGGCCCAGGCCCTGCCTGGGCTGGTGGCGTCTACCCCCTTTGGATAATCTCCGCCCCTCCGGACCCTTGCACCCGACCGGCGGTATGCATATCATTTGTCTGAGTTGTCCGTGAAAATCGTCACTGACCGGACGGACCTATCCCGGGCAAACTACCCGGTAGGGTAGTCCCCCGTTCGATATTTCAGTATCTTGGGGAGCACCCTTTGCAGCGCCGGGTCGTTCGGCTCCCGATCGGGTAGGGAGCCGGTCCACCTTCAATCCCGGCGAACACGCCAAACGGAGGAGAGTGGCATGTCTGAAGCCCCCACGAAGGACGAAGCCGATTCCCGGGCTATCAGCCGGCGCAAGTTCCTGAGCACGGCGACCTTCGGGATCGGAGCCTTCATCACCGCCGGGTTCGCCATCCCGTCCCTGGCCTACCTGCTGGCGCCGGCCGCCAAGCGACAGGGCGAGGGGGAATGGCTTCCCCTCGGCTCGACGAGCAAAGTCGAGATCGGCGTCCCGACGCTCTTCAAGGTCACGGTCACGCGCCAGACTGGCTGGATCGTCAACGAGGAACAGCTCACGGTGTACGCCCTGACTGAAGACGGCCGGAACTACATTGCCATGTCCA
>DATIPT010000065.1:0-5413 GCA_035471625.1 Anaerolineales bacterium | reverse complement strand
ATCCCGCTCGCCCTGCTCGGCTATCGAACGCAGGCCGACATCCGAGCGAATCGCCACGCGGCCCCATAGTCCGCCAGGCGGCACCCGCCCCGGCACCCCTCCGCTTGCCCCGCGCTCCACTCGATGCGAGAATGGCGCCTCGCCGTTCCTGGAGGCCGTCGATGCGCCATGCCCGCCCGATTGCAGCCGTCTTCCTTGCGCTGACAACTGCACTTCTCGCCTGCGGCCCACGCGTGGAGTCTCAGGAACCGCCTCCCGAGCCTGCCACCGTCACGCCGGAGCGGGTGGAGTCGTCTCCGCTGCCAGAGACCCCGCCAGCCACCGACACCCTCGAGCCGACGCCGACCGAAACGCCCACGCCGACGATCCCGCCGACGGAGGTCCCGCGCCTCGCCCGGGTCCTGGAGAACACCAACTGCCGCACCGGTCCGGGAACGGTCTACGACAATATCTTCTCAGCTCTCAAGGGAACGGAACTGCCGATCGTCGGTCGGACGACGCTGACCGACTACGTGATCGTCGCTTACTCAGCGAACCCCAGCGACACGTGCTGGCTGTGGACGCGCTACGTTGATGTGCGCGGGGACCTCACGCCGCTCCCGCTCTTCACCCCACCGCCGACGCCGACCCCGGCCGCGGCGTTCACCTTGAGCTACTCCTACTTGGAGGGATGCGTAGGGTGGGACCCCGGCTTCAAGGTCGTCAACACCGGAAGCATCGCTTTCAAGTCGGCCTACATCACGGCCAAGGACACCGTAACCGGCACGACCGTCCAGCAAGGGATCGATGTCTTCGACAAGCGCAACGGATGCGCCATCGCCACGGCCATCCCGGTCCTGAACCCCGGCCAAACGGGCTACGTCTACGCCAACACTTTCGTCTACGACCCGACCGGGAACAAACTGGACGTGACCGTGAAGCTGTGCAGTGGAGCGGGTCAGACGGGGACGTGTGTCAGCCGCTCGATCAGCGCGACGCCGTAGGCACAAACACACGAGACGAAGCAACGAGCGGCCCCGGGGCCGCTCGTTGCGTTTCAGGGCAGGTGATCATGGCGACAGAACGGGAATCGAGTCGCACGGGCCGTTGGCGTTCATCGCCAATTCGGGAATGAAGCCTATGACCCCGGGGACCGTGCCGTCGTTTCCGTCGACGAAGAGCCATCCGGTGCCGGTCCTCCCCGTGATGGCGGCGAATTCCTCGATCACCAAGGTGTGCGAGACAGTCGAGGCCGGATCGGCGGCGGCATGGACTTCGACCGGACCCATCGACATCTGGTAGCAGACGCCCGGGGCGGGCGCCCACGTCGCAACCGGCACGGAGGCGCAATCCCCCGAAAGGTCGATTGGCGCCCCGGGCGGGATCCAACGCAGACGGAAGACGCCGATGTTGGCCGCTTGGGCCACCCCTGGATCGAATCCCAGCCATCCATCCGTCGTCCGGCTGGCGATGGTCTCGGCCGGGAGATCCGTCGAGAACGTCCCAAAGATATCTGCCAGGAGGGACGGCCGGGTGTAGACGCCAAACCTGCTGGTCGCCACGGCCTGGCATGGACCACTACCGGCGGGCAGCGAGGTGACGGTAGGCATGGCGGGGGTCGTTGGAATGAGCTCGACGGTGGGTTTGGGGCTGGGCGTCGGGGCCGAGGGCGGTAGCGATGGGGAGGTCGGCGCAGCTCCACGCGGCAGGGAACAGGCCAGGGGAACGACGCCCGCCACGGCCAGCGCGGCCAGCGCCCTTCGGCTCATGCGGATGACTCGCCCTCAGCTGGGCGCACATCCGGAGCGGGCTTCCGAAGTCGGCGCATCTTCCAGGGCGAGTACAGGGCCATCCCGACGACTCCAAGGACGATCCCGACCACCACTCCGGCAACCTGAATCCGCCCGAATTTCAGAAACGGGATCGCATGGGAGCCGATCCCGATGAAGTCCGCCAGAGACGCCGCTGCAGCGATGACGTACCCGGTCGCGGCAAGCCGCAGCCCGACGTCGTTAAGCAAGGTCTTGGGCCGTCCGTTGCGAACAGCGCGCAACGCCAGGTAGGCTCCCAGCAACGCGAGGGCCAGACCGAACAACCACGTCCAGACTTGGACGAAGCCGACGGCCGGGCTGCGGTTCATGCCGATCAGGTCGGGATTGATCCCGATCAGGAAGATCAGGATGCCGATCAGGGCCAGCGTCATCCAGCGGCGGACCCAACGGACCTGACGGGGGGTGAGTGGGGAACCAGGCATCGACTAGGGCAGGCTCCGTCGCAGCAACGCCAGCCAGTTCTCCCCCAGAACGGCAGCCACTTCTTCCTCGGCGTAGCCGCGCTCGACCAGCCCGGAGCCTATTAACTGCAGGTCGGCGATCGTGTCAAGTCCGGCCGGAATCGAACCCAGGCCGAATCCCCCATCAAGGTCTGATCCGAACCCCACGTGGCGTGCATCGCCCACAACCTGGCAGATGTGGTCGATGTGATTCAACAGGGTCTCCAACGGAGGTCGAGGCTGACCCGGTTGCCAGCCATCCGCTACGAACTTCCCAAACAGATGGACCCCGATGATGCCTCCCCGCGCCGCCAGTGCGGCGATGTGCCGATCGCTGAGGTGCCGCTCCGGCTCCTCGGCACTTGGCAGAAGTGCGCGCGGGTTGCTGTGGCTGGCCACGATCGCTCCCGCGTAGAAATCGAGCGCCTGGTCCGTGGCGCGCTCGGCGAGGTGACTGACGTCCAGGATCATGCGGTGCTCGGCCATCCGCTCGAGAAGGGCCCGTCCGTCGTCGGTGAGCGGTCCGGGTTCGCTGGAGGACCCAGCATACCGCGTGGCGCCCCACGCCGGCGCGAAGATCCGCACCCCGCGCTCCCACCAGGTCTCCACTTCGGCCGGCTCGCGCACCGCGTCGGCCCCTTCCATCAAGACCACCAGGCCGAGCGGCGCCTCACCAGAGTCCCACGATTGGACTTGCGTGTCGAGGTTGGCGCGAGTGGTCACGAGGGTGAACGTCTCTGGTTGTTCTTGGGAAATCCGGTGGTACGTGTCCAGCTGTTCGCCGTAAAGCTGGTTCGCTTCATCCGCCGAGGCGTAACTCAGCCGCTCCCAGTCCTTCGTCCGCAGGCGTTCCGGCGTGGCATACAGAGTGGCGAAGACCAGCCCGACGTTGCCTCGGCGGCAGTCGGGAACGCCGAAGGTCGCCTCGCCGGCCCAGGTCGGCCAGGCCGTTCCGGCCTCGAGGCGCCGCGTTTCCGCCGCCGCGCGGCGGTAGTCGCGGCCCGAGCAGGCCATGCTCCAGGCCAGATCGATATGGGCGTCGACGATCATCCCGCCAGGTCGGCGGCCAGCTGGCGCCAGAAGGGGTCGCGCTCGCCCGGCCGGAAGGGGAGGTACAACGTCAGGCGGTCCGCCAGGCCTTCGTAGCGGTCGCGCAGCGCCTGGGGGAGGCTCTTCTCATCCGCCACAACGGCGAATGTCTCGAGCATCTCGTCGCTGATGGCCGATCCCATGTCACCCCACGCCCCTTGGCGCGCCAAGGCTCCCAGGCGGTCGGCGGTTTCGCCCCAGCCGTGGAGTTCCATCACAGGGCGGTACGAAGGGGTTGAGGCATAGAAGGCGATCTGGGCGCGGGCGAAGTCTTCCTCGTACTCCTGGGTGACGACGAACACGGAGGCGGAGATCTGGACCGCTGAGGCGGGTCTCTCCGCCCGCGCGGCGCCTTCGGCGACAGCCGGGAGCACAGACTGCCGCAGGTATTCGGCGGAGTGGTAGGGGTGGGCGTGCAGGCCGTCGGCGCATTCACCGGCCAGACGGCAGAGTCCGCGATTGACGCCGGCGATGAAGATCGGAATCTGGGGGTGCTCGATCGGGTGCGGGCTGAAGAACGGCGACATCAACGTGAGACGGTAGACCTCGCCTCGGACGTTCAGTCGATCCCCGGTTTGCCATGCGTTCCACACCGCGCGGATGGACTGGATCGCTTCGCGCAGCGCGCCGACTGGCGACTCCGGCCAAGGCATCCCGAAGCGGCGCTCGATGTGCGGGCGAACCTGTGTTCCGAGGCCGAGAATGAAGCGCCCTCCGGAAGCGTCCGCCAGATCCCAGGCGGTGTGGGCCAGGACCGTCGGACTGCGGGCGAAGGCGATGGCGACGGCCGTCCCGAAGCGGAGGCGTTGAGTGTGGTCGGCAACGAGCGACAGGGGCAGGAAGGGATCGTGCTGGGTCTCACTCGTCCACACGGCGTCGAAGCCCATGGCTTCGGCGGCCGCGGCGAGCGATGCAACCTCGCCGAGGCGTCCCAGGACCAGGCTGGCATCCAGGCGCACGGCTCAGACTCCTCTCGCCGACCGCGGGACGGGCGTCTCGTCGAGGCCTTCGAACTGAGCCAGGATTCGCCTCCACTGGCTCGGGATCGGGATCGACTCGCCCTTCTGGTAGTCGTAGGTGACGATCACCGTCCGCCCGGTGGCGAGTTCCCGGTCTTGCGCATCGCGTACCCGGTAGTCGATGTCGAGGCTCTTCACGCCGAGCCGGGTCACGCCGAGCTCGACGGAGACGCGGTCTGTGAACGCGATCGGCGCCTTGAAAGTGGCGCTCGCCTCGGCCAGGATGATCCCGATCCGGTCGAAGTCTTCCCCGTTCCACAGGCCGAGCTGCTGCAGGTAGCGAGCCCGGGCCTGCTCGAGGTACGAGAACAGCGTGGCATTGTTGACGTGCCGCTGCGGGTCGAGGTCGGCGTAGCGGACTTCGATCGGGTGGGAGAAGCGGAAGGGAGGCATCGTCTTGGGCTGGGGCGATTCTGCGATTATACGTCGGGCTGCTCCTCAGCCCGTTCAATCAGGAGGCCATTGATGGCCTCACGCGACGACGGAAGGGTGCGCAATAGATCGCGGTTCCCTGGGATGGTCGCGGCGTTCTCGAGACTCAGAACAAGGGCGAATGGATCCTCGAGGACTCGCTCTCCACGAATTGTGGAGGCCCTCCAGTGGGGCTCGAGGGCGTCCGTCCAACGCAGCACGGCTCTGGAAGCCGCCCGCCGGCGCTGCTCGAAGGCGAGTTCGTCCGCCTTCGAGCACACACCGGCGCGGTAGATCGAGACAATCTTCTCCTCGAGCGCATCCCAGGCCTGCGCCAGCTCTGCCAGCTCGGGGTCGGCGACCCGGTCGAGTAGGCGCCGCGTGACCGGATTCATCCGAGAGCCAGGCGGGCTCGATCCGTAGCCCAACGGGGTGGGCCGAACTGTGTGGGCGATCTCCGTCAGGAGGTCCAGATCGCCTTCACCACTCAGGACAAGGTATTTTTCCCCGAGGGTTGTGAGGAACACGTAGCTTTGCGCCCCGTCGGATCCCTGGAGGACAAACGCCTTGGCGAGGCGGCCATCGGCGAGAGTCCACTCGTCTTGAGGCGTGACGGCGATTCCCGAGGCCTCCCATCCCGTCA
>DATIPT010000064.1:0-5531 GCA_035471625.1 Anaerolineales bacterium | reverse complement strand
GATCGTGCTGACGAGGTCGGCTGGTATAATCCGTTCACGTGGGCTCAGCGCAGTTCGGCGACGATTGCGAGTTCACCGTCCGCGACGGCGACCGAGGTCACCCGAATTCCCGTGGCCAAGGTCCCCAGCGGCCCAACGAGCGCCTCGCTCAGCATGCCGGAGATGCTGGCGCGTATTCCCTCGGATGCAGGAAAAGGACCGAAGTCGGCCGAGGTCAGCTCGAAACGAAGTTGGCCGTCGCTAGTTAGGACGGGTGTGATCTCGAGGCGGACGGAAACCTCGAAGGGGCCCTGCTGCGCGACGCCGTAGACTTGGATCACGCCGTCTCGCAAGAACACGGCCGGGGAGCGCAGGATCGGCTCAGGATCGGCCTCCAAGCGTTGAGCCAGCGCCGACGTCAACTGCTCTTCGGTCAGAATGACGGTGACCTGACCGCCGGAGAGCGCGGCGGAGAGGCTCTCCGTCCAGGCCTGTGAGGCTTGGGTGGCGGCAGCGCCGGAGACGGCCGGCGCGGCGTCCGGCGGGGTTGGGCCTCCGAGGTCGGCCCGGCATGCAAGGGCCAGTGCCGGGAGCACGAGCGTCGAGAGGCGAAGCGCGAGGGCACGAGAGTTGAGCGACATGGGCAGGCACGCGAGCCGTGAGTGAGTCGACCGCGGATTATAGCACCCACCTGACCGAGGCGCCCGAGTCGCTTCCTCTGGAAGCGAGAATCGAGGCGCTCCTGTTCGTTTCGGCGGCTCCCCTGCCGCTACAACGACTGTGTGAGACCACTGGGGCATCGCCGGCGGCTGTCGAAGCGGCCCTGGCGAACCTGGGGCCGCAGCTTGCGGGACACGGCCTGCAGCTCCAGAAGCACCGCGGCGGCTATTCACTAACAACCTCCCCGGCGGCAGCGGACGATGTGGCGCGTCTGCTCGACTTGGAGAGCACGGTGCACCTGACGCGGGCGGCCCTCGAAACCCTCTCGATCGTCGCCTACCGCCAACCGGTGACGCGGCCTCTGGTCGACAGTATCCGTGGGGTGAACTCGGAAGCGTCGCTACATACCTTGGTCCGCTATGGACTGGTCGAGGAGGCTGGACGGAGCGAAGGACCGGGGCGACCGATTCTGTACATCACGACCGAAGACTTCCTGCATCACTTCGGGCTCGCCTCGCTGGCCGCGTTGCCTCCGATCGAATCCGAGGCGCCCGAGCCATTGGACGGCCCGGAGCCCGACACGCAGCCCTGATGGAGCGGATCCACAAGATCCTGGCCCGGGCCGGTGTCGGCTCGCGGCGAGCGTGTGAAGCGCTGATCGAACAGGGGCGAGTCACGGTCAATGGGCGTATCGCCAGGCTGGGCGAGAGCGCACAGGCCGGTATGGATGAACTCCGCGTCGATGGGCGCCGGATTGGGGACGCGCCCGCGGCCCGCTGGATCGTACTCAACAAACCGCCGGGTGTGGTGGTCTCCGACCGAGCACAGGGGAAGCGTCCAACGGCGAGAGCGCTGATCGACTTGCCGGACCGGCTCATCGCCGTCGGCAGGCTCGATCTCGAAAGCGAAGGCGTGGTGGTCTTCACCAACGACGGAGAGGCGGCGCATCGCCTGGCCCACCCCCGGTATGAGCATGAGAAGGAGTACCGAGTCCTGCTGAGTCGGCATCCCGACGCGCAGCAGATTGAGGCGTGGCGCCGGGGAGTGGTCTTGGCCGACGGGCATCGGACGCGGCCGGCGAACGTACGGCGAGAAGAGCCCGGTCGGACAGGCCGATGGATCCGGGTCGTCCTGCGGGAGGGTCACAAGCGCCAGATCCGCGAGACGGCTCGCGCCCTGGGCTTGGGAGTCGAGCGTTTGATCCGGATTCGGTTGGGTCCATTCAGGCTGGGATCGCTTCGCTCCGGCGAGTGGCGGTTGGGCGAAGCGGACGAGATCCGCCAGCTGACCCGGAACCCCGGTCGGGGGGGAACGCGCCCGCGACGGTCGGTGCCGGTCAAGGAGACGGGATGAAGTTACAGGAGTATCAATCCAAGCAGCTCTTCGCGCAGGAGGGGATCCCCATCCCGCGCGGTCGAGTGGCAATGACGGCGGCGGAAGCGCGCGCCATCGCCGAGGAGTTGGGAGGGCGCGCGGTGGTGAAGTCGCAGGTCCTGGTTGGCGGCCGGGGCAAGGCCGGTGGGATCCGGCTGGTGGCTTCGGCGGAGCAGGCCGAAGCGGCTGCGACCCAGATCCTTGGTATCCAGATCAAGGATCTTCCGGTGCGCAAACTGCTGGTCGACGAGGCCGTCGGGATCCAGACGGAGATCTACCTGGGGATCACGAACGACCGTCAGGCGCGCTGCCCGGTCGTGATCGCTTCGGCGGAGGGCGGAGTCGAGATCGAGGAAGTCGCCCGGCGGGAACCGGGGAAGATCGTGCGGGTGCCCATCGATCCGCTGTTGGGGCTTCGGGAATACCAGGCGCGCTACCTGGCGGCGGCCATCGAACTCCCGCGTGATCATTGGCGGGCCTTCATTGAGATCGCCTCCGGTCTGTACCGAGTCTTTCACCGCGTCGATGCCACCTTGGCGGAGGTCAATCCGTTGGTGATCACCAAGGACCAGCGCCTGGTGGCGCTCGACGGCAAGATGGTGATCGATGACAACGCTTTGTTCCGCCATCCGGATATCGCCGAAATGCGCGATGTCGACGAGGAAGCGCCGGCGGAGAGGGAGGCGCGCAAGTACGGTCTTTCGTATGTGAAGCTCGACGGATCGATCGGGTGCATGGTCAATGGCGCTGGCCTCGCCATGGCGACGATGGATGTGATCGAGCTTTCCGGCGGTCGTCCGGCCAACTTCCTGGACGTCGGCGGCGGGGCGGGCGAGGAGAAGGTTGCGGCAGCCTTGCAGTTGATCTTGGGAGAACCCGAGGTGCGGGCGGTGCTCCTAAACATCTTCGGTGGGATTACGCGCTGCGATGAGGTCGCCCGGGGGGTGCTGCGGGCGATGGACGAGGTCAGGCCCAAGGTTCCGTTTGTCGCCCGCCTGGTCGGCACAAACGAAGACGAAGGCCGGACGTTGCTCGCGGAAGCCAAGATGATCACCGCCAGTTCACTCCTGGACGCCGCCGGCAAGGCGGTCGCGGCTGCGGAGGGGAGGTTGGCGGCATGAGCATCCTGGTCGACAAGGAGACGCGCCTTCTCATCCAGGGGATCACCGGGCGCGAGGGGGAGTTCCACGCCCGGCAGATGCTCGAGTACGGCACACGCATCGTGGCGGGGATGACGCCGGGGAAGGGTGGCGAGTGGGTTCTCGACGGCAAGGTCCCGGTGTTCGACACCGTGGCGCAAGCGGTCGAAGCGACCGGAGCAAACTGCAGCGCGATCTTCGTCCCGGCGCGGTTCGCGGCCGACTCGATGATGGAGGCTGCCGATTCCGGGATTCCGCTCATCGTCTGCATCACCGAAGGCGTGCCCGTCCGAGACATGATGCAGGTTCGACGCTACTTGGATCAGCGCGGCGCCCGGTTGGTCGGCCCCAACTGCCCGGGGCTACTTTCTCCAGAAGAGGCCAAAGTCGGGATCATCCCCGGTCACATCGCTCTGCGCGGCGATGTTGGAGTCGTGTCGCGCTCGGGCACGCTGACCTACGAGGTCCTGTACGCCCTCAAGCAGCAGGACCGCGGGGTTTCGACCTGCGTCGGGATCGGGGGAGACCCTGTCAACGGGACGTCCTTCGTCGACGTCCTGGAGATGTTCGAGGAGGATCCTCAGACCGAGCAGATCGTCTTGATCGGCGAGATCGGAGGAACGGACGAGGAGCGAGCGGCGCGTTTCATCGCCGACCGCATGACGAAGCCCGTCGTCGGATTCATCGCCGGCCGGAGCGCCCCGGCCGGGAAGCGCATGGGCCATGCCGGGGCGATCGTCGAAGGGGGCTCGGGGCTGGCCTCGGACAAGATCCAGGCGCTGGAGGCCGCCCGCGTGCGCGTGGCCGAACATCCGGAGCAGATCCCGGACCTTCTCCGCTGACCCGGGGAGCTGCAGGAGGGAACCCACAGATGGCCAAGCCTGTCGTCGACCGATCCGACCGTCAGCCTCCCGATGCTGAGTCCCTGCGCGCCCTCGTCCGCCAGAAACCCGATGATCCGGCGGCCCACCGGCAACTCGGTTGGGGGCTCTACGGGGCGCAGGCCTTCACCGAAGCCCTGGACGCGTTTGAGCAGGCCGTGCGTTCCTTCCCGGACGATGACGATCTGCTCTACGGTCTCGCCCTCACAGCGAAGAAGCTCAACAAGGCCGAGATGGCTGCCGACACGTTCGCGAAAGCGGCGGCGCGGGCAGAGACCATCGACGATCCAGGACGTTCCGAGATCCTGCATCGCCTAGCCGCCGGCCACCAGAACTACATCCGCACCGGCGGATGGGGGCTCAAGCGACAGATCTGGGGCGAGGCGTGACCAGCAAGCGCGACCGCGTGCGCGCCGCCATCGCCGGCGAGGTCGCCGATCGCCCGCCGGTGGCCCTGTGGCGACACTTCCCGGTCGACGACCAGACGCCGGCAGGCCTCACCGACGCCGTCCTGGCGTTCCAGCGCGAGTTCGATTTTGACTTCGTCAAGGTCACCCCGGCGTCGTCGTATTGCCTGCTCGACTGGGGCGCTGTCGATGCCTGGCACGGGTCGACCGAAGGCACGCGAACCTACCTCTCGCGTCGGATCCGCCACGTAGATGACTGGGAATCGCTCGAACCGCTCGACCCCACGCAGGGGTCGCTGGGGGAGCATCTGCGAGCGCTTCGGCTGATTGTCCAGGCCGAGTCAAGCCACACTCCGATTCTGGCGACGATCTTCTCTCCACTGGCGCAAGCGAAGAACCTGGCGGGGGAACGAACGCTCTTCGATCACCTCGCGGCGGAGCCAGAACGGGTCCGAAGAGGCCTCGAGATGATCGCCGGATCGACATTGGCTTTCGTCGATGCCGTCCGGGAGACCGGGGTCGACGGGATCTTCTACGCGGTGCAGTTCGCAGGCGCGCCCCACTTCGACCGTGACGGCTACACCCGCATCGGACTTCGGCTGGACCGGCAGATCCTGGAGCAGGCCGGCGACCTGTGGATGAACCTTGTGCATTTGCACGGCACGGACGTGTTCTTCGATCTGGCGGCGGAGCTTCCAGCGTCGATCCTCACCTGGCATGACAAGGAGACGCCTCCCGCCATCGGCGAAGGAAGGCGGAGGTCGGGCCGGGCAGTTTGTGGGGGCTTGTCGCGCGAGGCGACGCTCGTCCTCGGGACCCCGGAGGCCGTCGTGGGGGAAGCGCGTGAAGCGTTCCAGGCGACCGACGGTGGGCGTGGATTGATCCTGGGAACCGGGTGCGTTGTTCCCATCCACGCGCCGCGCGGCAACCTCCTGGCCGCCCGGAGCGTCGTGGAGTCCGCCCGGAAAGCAGGCTGAGTGACCCCGCATCGTGCTCCACCGAGGACCGACGGGCCCCGGGGTGGCAGGGGGCGATGACCGGCCTGCGCGTGATCGGGGGGATCGCCCGGGGACGCAAGTTGCGGAGGGTGC
>DATIPT010000063.1:0-24374 GCA_035471625.1 Anaerolineales bacterium | reverse complement strand
GAGCGCATCGAAGTCGGACGGACTCATCAGGATCGTGTCGCCCGACGCATCGGCGTTGACGACGTGAAGCTCGACCGGAGCGCCGTCCACCGGACGTCGGGTGTATGCGATCTTGGTCCCGTCGTCGGAGATCCGGACCTGCTCAACCCTGCCCGATCCGGTCAGAAAGGTGGGGCCGCCCGATTCGCCCACCAACGCAACGTTGCCGCCATCGGTGTAGACCACGACGAGCGACGGAGTCGGGGCTGCGGTCGCGGAAGGAACGGTGTGCTCTTCCGCCGTGGCGGCTGGCTCGGCCGTGGTTGCCCCCGTCGGGGTGTCGAGCGCCGCCACCGTCTCGGCGATCGCCGTGGCGGCCTCATCGGGGGAGAAATCTCCCGATTCACCGCAGGCAGTCAGAGCCATGGCGAGCAGGATCGTGAACAGGACGTTGCGTGGAAGGGTCATGGGAGATCCCTCAGGGCAGCGTGGCCAGGGCCGGCTGTCCATTCTCGTTGACGAAGTAGACCGAGCGGCCGGGGACGTTCCAGTCAATCAAACCGTACCCCGTTGCGACCTGGGTCGCCGCAGTCACCGTATGCCCGTCTTCGGCCAAAGTGTAGAGCAGAATTGTGGAGGGACCGCCCATGCCCTCGCCAACGGGAACGTTCCCCACGCCGACCAGGTGGATCCCGTCGGGGTGCCAAAGAATCGTGGTCGGTACGGTTCCCAGGCTGGGATCTGCGGCGAGCTCGGGGGTGAAGGTGAGCGGGGCGCTGAACGCGCCGTCGGGGGATGCGACGATCATCTTCAAGGGAAACTCGCCGAAGATCGGGAGCGCCAGGCGCGCCCCGTCGAGGGACCACAGGGGCTTGTCATCGATGCTCCCAGAGCCGTGGCGGTCTTCTGTCGAGATCATGACTTCCGGTCCGCCGTCCATGGGAACGACGTAGAGCCCCGGCGCTCCGGGAACGTCATAGCCAGTTTCACGCGTGAAGGCGACGGCCGTGCCGTTGGGCGAGACACTCCACGTGGGGGCGACGTTCGAAGCGAGCAGCGTATCGCCGCCGCTGAGCAGACGATGGCGGAGCTCATAAGTCTCGGGCGTCGCCAGGATGTAGACGAAGCCGGCGCCATCCGGCGTCCACAAAGCCTCAACGACGATGTCATCCGGGATCAACATCACCGGTGTGCCGGACGGATAGTCGACCATCCACAGATCCGACACGGCGAGGTTGCCTGGCCCCTCACCCTTGGAAGCGAAGTGGCTGGCATAGAGGATCTTGCCATTCGCCGGGGCGTAGTCGTAGTACTGGCCGGGTTGCACTGGAAGGGTGGTCTGAGTGACGGCGCCGTCCTGCAACCACCAGGCCGTCTCGCCGCCCGAGGTGTACGACATCCAGAGTCGCGGCGGGAGCGGGGTCGGTTCCGGCGTTGGCGGCAGGGTGGGGGTCGCCGAAGGTCTCGAAGCGGCCACCGTCGCAGCGACGCTGGTGGCCACTGGATCCCCCGAGACGGCGGAAGGGGCTATGCAGCCGATGGTGGCCCCAAGGAGCAAAAGGACCACGACGAAGGGTGTACGAACGCTCATGAGACGACCTCCGGCCGATCGAAGCCGGAGATTATACCGGGGTCTGCGCCCTTTCACTGGGCGTAGGAGAAGAAGCCCCGACCGGTCTTGCGGCCGAAATAGCCCGCGTCGACCATCTTTCGCAGCAACGGCGCCGGCCGATACTTGTCCTCGCCCAGGTCGCGATGCAAGACTTCCATCACGAACAGGACGACGTCCAGGCCGATCAGATCGGCGAGCGCCAGGGGTCCGATCGGATGGCTCATCCCGAGTTTCATGACGGTATCGATCTCCTCCGCCCCTCCGATCCCTTCCTGCAGGGCGAAGATCGCCTCATTGATCATCGGGCAGAGGATCCGGTTGGAGATGAACCCGGGTGAGTCTTTGGCTTCGACAGGGACCTTGCCCATGCGCTTGCCGACCTCGTGGGCGACTGCTGTGGTTTCATCCGAGGTCGCCAAGCCGCGAATGACTTCGAGGAGTTTCATCAGCGGCACCGGATTGAAGAAGTGCATGCCGATGACGCGGTCGGGCCGCCCGGTTGAGGCGCCGATACGCGTGATGGGGATGGAGGACGTATTCGAGGCCAAGATCGCGTGCGGAGGGGCCAGGCGGTCGATCTCCCGGAAGAGCTTCTCCTTGAGGCCGGGGTCCTCGGTTGCCGCCTCGATGACGAGATCCGCCCGCCGGGTCGGCTCCAAGTCCAGGGCCGTGGGAAGGGAGAGTGCGGCCTGTTTCTGGTCATCCGTCAGGGCGCCCTTGGAGGCGAGCTTCTCGACCGACTTGGCGATCGTGGCTTTGCCGCGTTCGATCGCCTCGAGGACGACATCGGTCATCGTGACGGCGTACCCCGAGACGGCCGCCGTCTGGGCAATGCCGTTGCCCATCGTTCCGGCGCCGACGACGACGATATGCTTGATGTCCATTCCTGCACCTCACCGGATCTGGAGCCGCGGCTGCCTGCCTCGGCAACGCCCGCCGCGGTGAATGCCGGCAGGCGAGCACGCCGAGCCTACGCGGGGTTGACTTCGATCGCCATCGCCACGGCCTCACCGCCGCCCAGGCAGAGGGCAGCGATACCGGTCCGGAGGTTGCGGTCGCGAAGGGCATGGATCAGGGTGGCGAGGACGCGCGCGCCGGAGGCGCCGACCGGGTGCCCCAGGGCGATGGCCCCGCCGTGCACGTTCACCTTGTCCCAGTCCCAGTCGAGGCCGGCCTCGAGCATAGCGTAGCCGTCGGCCAACACCTGCGCTGCAAACGCCTCGTTGAGTTCGATCAGATCGACGTCGGCGAAGCGCCACCCGAGCTTGTCGAGGAGGCGCGGGATGGCGCGCGCTGGCGCGATGAAGAGCTCCTTGGGCGGGACGGCGGCCTGGGCGTAGGCTAGGACCCGCGCCAGGGGCCGGACCCCCATCTCGTCGGCCATCCGGCGGCTCGACAGGACCACAGCCGCCGCGCCGTCGTTGAGACCCGGCGCGTTCCCGGCGGTCACCCGCCCGTCCTTCTTGAACGCCGGCTTGAGGGCGGCAAGCTTGTCGAGCGACGTGTCGCGCCTTGGTGTCTCATCCTCGACAACCTGCACCTTCCCGCCCTTGGCCGGAACTTCGACCGGAATCAGCTCGTCGGCAAACTTCCCGCTGTCGATGGCGGCGATCGCCTTCTCGTGACTCGCGAGCGCCCAACGGTCCATCGCCTCGCGGGTGACTTCATGCTTCTCGGCGATGTACTCCGCGGCATCGCCCATCAACCAGTTCTCGAAAGGATCAAGTAGGCCGTCATGCAGGAGTGAGTCCTCAAGGGACTGGTCGCCGTAGCGTAGCCCGGTTCGCGCCCGGAGCAGGTGCGGCGCCGTGCTCATGCTCTCCATCCCTCCAGCGACGATCAGGTCGGCGTCGCCGGCTCGGATCGCCTGCGCGCCGAACATGCACGCCTTGAGGCCGGAGCCGCAGACTTTGTTGATCGTGGACGCCGGCGTGCTGTCCGGCAATCCCCCGAAGAGGGCGGCCTGGCGGGCCGGGGCCTGCCCTGTGCCCGCGCCAACGACGTTCCCCATTAGGACTTCGTCGATGCGAGCGGGGTCGATCGCCGCCCGCTCGACGGCCGCCCGCACGGCGGCTGCGCCGAGCTCCGTTGCCGAGAGGCCCCCCAGGGCTCCCTGATAGCGCCCCATCGGGGTCCGTACGGCGCTCAGGATGACAGCTTCGCGGGCATTGGATCGCTCGGTCATATTGGCCTTCTTTGGGAATGGGCGAAGGTGGCTGGAGTCACGCGCCCTGAGACGACTCCCGCCAGGCCTCTGCCAGGCGGTCGTAGGTTCGGCCAAGATCCTCCGGGATCACGCGGGTGGCGGCGGTGGTCGCCATGAAGTTCGTATCGCCCGGCCAGCGTGGGACGATGTGTAGGTGCACATGGTCAACGACCCCGGCTCCGGCCGGCGCGCCGATGTTGATGCCGACATTGAACGCTTCCGCCCCGTAGGATCGGCGCAGAGATTGAAGGCCGCGCCGGGCAAGACGCATCAGTTCCGAGAGCGACTCGTCGTCGAGGTCCTCAAGCGACGGGACATGTCGATTGGGGACGATCATCATGTGGCCGTTGGTGTATGGGTACCGGTTGAGGATGACGAACGCTGTCTGGCCCCGATGGAGGATCAGGCTCTCGGGACCAAGTGGTTCTTCGAGGCGGTTGCAGAAGAGACAGCCAGGTTCGGTGTCGCGCGATTCGATGTAGGGCATGCGCCACGGTGACCAGATCTGCTTCATTCGATGGGCCGATTGTAGCAGAGAACCCTCATTGCCCTGCTGGACATCCGACACGCCGTCGCCCGCGCTTCGGTACAATCCGATCATGGACTACGGGGCAGCGCTGCGGGCGGCCCTTCCGGCGGGAGGGATCGGCGAGCGGTTGTACGTGTACGATTCGCTGGAAAGCACCAACACCATGGCGGGGGAGCTTGCCGGCGCGGGTGCTCCCGAAGGAACCCTGGTGGTCGCCGATCAGCAGACCGCTGGTCGAGGTCGACGCGGGGCTCGGTGGCATACACCGGCAGGAGAGGCGATCGCCATGAGTCTGATCCTGCGACCTGCGGCCGCCGGCTTGTGCTGGACCGGCGTTGGCGCTGTCGGCATCGTGCAGGGCCTGGCCTCACTGGGATTCCGGACGCGGGTCAAGTGGCCCAACGACGTGTTGCTCGAAGGGCGGAAAGTCGCCGGCGTCCTGGCGGAGGCGGTTTGGGAGGGAGAGCGTCTCGCCTCACTCGTCCTTGGGATCGGCATCAACGTGGGCCAAGGATCCGCACCCGAGGACGATCAGGTCGACTATCCTGCGACGAGCCTCGAGGCCTCGGCCGGCGCGCCCATCGACCGGCCTACGATCGTGGCGGCCGTCGTGGGGGCCCTGGACCGCCTGCGACCCTCGGTCGAGGCCGGGACGTTCATACCAACCTGGGAGGGCCTATTGGCCTTCCGGGATCAAGGCGTGAGCGTCGAGACGGCGAGTGGCCCCGTCGCGGGGATCCTGAAGGGCCTCGGGCCGGAGGGAGAGGCGGTCCTGGAAGGCGCCGACGGCTCGCGCGTCTTGGCGGGATCGGAGGCATGGAGTTTGCGTCCTCTCGGCGGGAGAAACACCGCGGTGTCGGCCTAGACCCACGGATGGGGGGCCGGAGGGGGGACGGTGATCCTGTTGACAGCCGGCCCGAATGAAATACACTCTCGCCTGGGAAGGGATGGAGGCAGCCGGGCATGTTCGACAACCTTCGTGATCTCTCGGAAGGAAAGAAGCCTGCCGAGGAGGTCGTTAAGGTCAGCGTTCCCACAGAGGAATATCGGGTCCCCAGCGGATCGGGCCGGTTCTTGGGGATGACGGCGGGCCAGCGCCTGGTCATCTCGATGTTGCTCTTCTTTGCGGTGATGCTTCTGGGCACGATGTGCCTGCTGGTCAGCCAGCGTGTTCTCCTAGGCTGAGGGACGTCGGCCCTTCGCTCGTGGGCTCAAAACGAAGAAGCGCCCGGCATCCGCCGGGCGCTTCTTCGTAGTCCACCCGCCTCGACCGGGGCGGATCTAGGGCACCAGCAGCAGGCGCTCGAGCGCCTGAGCCTCGACCTGAGGTCGTGTCCAGGGCAGAGGGACGTACTCGACAGCCGCCCACAGCGGTGCCATGTCGATGTAGTGAGAATGGAACGCGTGCCCCGACTGGCCTGTGGTGTGGATCGCCACGGAGCGATCCCAGTCGCTCAGGTCGAGGATCATGCGCTGAGACGGCACCCAGGCGACTTCGTATCCGTCCTCGTAGGACCATCCGGTGTTGTCAACATGGGCGGCGCCTCCGCGTGTGGGGAAGGGGCCGCGGTTGAAAAGCGCCTCGATCGGGGCGATGCCGGATTCTCCCAGGGTCTCGTTGCGGAAGGTCGCGCCGTGGAGGCCTCCCCAGGTCCAGCGGCTCGGATCCGAGCCGAGACGTGACTTGAGCTCGGCCAGGGCGTCGGCCGTCGCCAGCCTGAAGATTTCGTCCCGGGTCTCCAAGGGCGACGTGCGCAGATCATCCCACCACGGACTCCCTGGTTCTTCCACCAGGTTCGAAATGACGGCGAAGCCGACGTCGTCCCCCGGCAGCCATCCTTCGGGCAAGTCGTCGCCAAAGGTGCGCAAGATGATGTGCCGCCAGACGGCGTTGAAGACCGCCGCGGGAGCCGATTCGGCCGTGTCCTGGTAGTCCCAGCCATCCAGGGTGTCCAGGGTGGCCTCCAGTTCGGCGGCCGCTTCCTGTTCGTCATCATCCTGGTTGGGCTTGTCGAAATCGAGCTGGAGGAGGAGCGGCACAAGGACCGGCCCCATGGCGTTGAAGCTGTCGCCGTGAATGCCGCGAATCGTGTCCGGCGTGTGCGTCGCCGCCGCTTCGATCATCTCGACGATCCGATCCGCACGGTAGCCCAGGTCGAATAGCGTTGTCAGGAGGTATGGGTAGCTGTCGTCGACGACCTTGTTGTTGGCGGTGGCAATGTAGCCGTCATCGGGGTTGAAGGCGAAGGGCAGGTCGTCAAAGGGTATGGTGCCGGTCCAATCGGTGTCGCTCGTCCAGCCTGGCTGAGGGAAGGAGCCGTCACCGGTCGCACGAATCGGAATCCTGCCTGGCGTCTGGTATCCGATATTGCCGTCGATGTCGGCGTAGATGAAGTTCTGGGAGGGGACATCCCAGCTGCGCAGCGCGGCCCGGAAGTCCTCGAAGTTCGCGGCACGGTTGAGGCGCGGCGCCGCGGTGAGGATGGTCGAAGGCTCGAGGGCAGTCCAGCGCAGGCTGATGGCGATCGGGCCACCTTCATCGAGGGCGGTTCCTTCGGCCAGCGCCGCTAGATCGTCATCGACGTCGGAAAGGATCGGCCCGTGCCGGGTCGACCGCACGGTGATCGTGATCGGATTGCCACCCGGGATTGTCAGGACTTCTTCGCGGATCTCCATGTCGACCCAGGCCCCGTCGACTTCGTACTGGTTGGGGTTCTCGGGGTTGACGCGCTCCAGATAGAGATCCTGGACGTCGGGGCCGACGTTCGTCACACCCCAGGCGATTCGGTCGTTGTGTCCAACGACGACGGCGGGCACGCCGGCGAACGAATACCCGACGACGTTGAAGGGGCATTCGCTGCTGATGGATTCGCAGTGCAGGGCGTTCTCATACCAGATTGACGGCATTTGGATGCCGAGGTGCATGTCGTCGGCGAGCATGGGGGCGCCCGTGGAGGTCCGCGATCCGCCGATCACCCAGTTGTTGGAGCCGATTCCGGGGAGTCCGCCGCCTGTCAGGCGGTTCAGCGCCTCCACCCGGGCCAAGACCAGGTCGAGCTGGGTCTGCGCGGCAGTGAGATCGGCCGCTTGGGCCTGGCCTCCAGACGGGGAAGCCGCCAGCGAGAAGTCCGGCAGGATGAAGGGATGGTCGGAGGGGTAGGACGGGTACAGATCGGCAAGCCTGTCGGGGCCAAGCTGGGGGAGCAGGACCGCCCGGCGGATCTCGCTGTCCATGTTCCCGCCCAGGTTCCAGGCCATCGCCTTGGCCCAGGTCAGGGAGTTCACCGGCTCCCAGGGCTCGGGCTGGTATCCGGGGGTCAGCAAGCCAAGGATGGCGTATTCGAGAGAAAGCTCAGAGCCGGAGTGGGTGGCCAAGTACGCATTCACCCCGTCTGCGTATGCCTCGAGCATGGCGCGAGTTTCGTCATCGGCGAGCTCCCATTCCTCTTCGGCGATCCGCGGCCAGCCCATCGTGCGGATGAACGCGTCCGTCTCGGCCTGACCTTCGCCAAACATCTCGGTCAGGCGGCCGGAGCCGATGTGGCGCCAGAAGTCCATCTGCCAAAACCGGTCCTGGGCGTGTACGTAGCCCTGGGCCAGGAACAGGTCGTGGGTGTCTTGGGCGTAGATGTGCGGGATGCCCCACTTGTCCCGCAGGACCTCGACCGGCGCGTGGAGCCCGGGGATGGCGGCCTCTCCGCTGGTCTGGGGGAAGGAGCGCTGGATGAGCAGGGCCAGCCCTCCTGCAAGGATCAGGAGGATGACAACGAGGATCAACACGACAGTGAGCAGGCGTTTCATGAGGGCCCCCGAGGGATGAAGTGGGGAGAAGTTTACCCTCATCTCGGCGCTTGGACCCAGGCTTGGGCTGGCCTTCGGGGGCGGCGGAGGGTAAAATGGAGTGTTCCCAGTTGGCCCTTCCCTAGGATCCCTGAGGCGCATGGAGATCGGACTCGTTCGCCAAGTCGACATCGACGAGCAAATGCGTGGGGCGTATCTCGACTACGCCATGAGCGTGATCGTGGCGCGCGCCCTGCCGGATGCCCGGGACGGGCTCAAACCGGTTCACCGGCGGATCCTCTACGCCATGCACGACATGGGGATCCGATCCAACACCGCCTACCGCAAATCGGCCCGGATCGTCGGCGAGGTCCTCGGCAAGTACCACCCCCACGGCGATGCCGCCGTCTACGACGCGATGGCCCGCATGGCCCAGGACTTCGCCATGCGCTACCCCCTGGTCGACGGGCAGGGCAACTTCGGATCGATCGACGGCGATTCGCCGGCGGCGATGCGCTACACCGAAGCCCGCCTCGGGCGAATGGCGGAAGAGCTCCTGGTCGATATCGAAAAAGAGACGGTCGATTTCGGGGACAACTTCGACGGTTCGCTCAAGGAGCCGCTGATCCTGCCGGCCCGGCTGCCAAACCTGCTGCTCAATGGGTCGTCCGGGATCGCCGTTGGGATGGCGACCAACATCCCGCCGCACAACCTGAGTGAGCTGGCCGGCGCTCTTGAGCATCTGATCGATCGCTACGATCACCTTGAAGATGTGACGGTCGACGACCTGATGGCCCACGTGCCCGGGCCAGACTTCCCAACGGGCGGCGTGATCGTCGGGGTTGAAGGGATCAAGCTGGCCTACAGCACGGGCAAGGGCCGGCTGGTGGTGCGGGCGCAGGCGCAGATCGAGGAGATGGCGGGCGGACGGCACCGGATCGTCATTACCGAGATCCCCTACATGGTGAACAAGACCGGCCTGATTGAGCGGATCGCCGAGCTGGCGCGTGACGGCCGTCTCGACGATGTCGCCGACCTGCGCGACGAGTCCGACCGTCGCGGCCTCAGCCTGATCGTCGAGCTGCGCCGGGGTGCCCAGCCCCGCAAAGTCCTCAACCAGCTCTTCAAGTACACCCCGCTGCAGACCTCTTTCGGCATCCAGCTCCTGGCGCTGGTCGACGGCGAGCCGCGCCTGCTCTCCCTAAAACGGGCCTTGCAGATCTACGTCGAACACCGGCGAGTGGTCATCACCCGCCGCTCGGAGTTCGAGCTCGCCAAGGCCCGGGCGCGAGCGCACGTCTTGGAGGGCCTGCTGATCGCCCTGGGTCACCTGGACGACGTGATCCAGACGATCCGCAAGTCACCCGACGCCGACGTGGCGCGCGATCGTCTGATGGAGAGGTTTTCCCTGACCGAGATCCAGGCCCAGGCGATCCTCGACATGCAGCTGCGGCGCCTGGCGGCGCTCGAACGCAAGAAGATCGAGGACGAGCACAAGGAAATCCTCAAGCAGATCGCCTACCTGGAAGATCTGCTGGCGAGCCCGAAGAAGATCCTGGCGCTGATCAAGGGCGACCTGGCCGAGGTGGCCGAGAAGTACGCAGATCCGCGCCGGACGCGGATCGCGCCGGAGGCAAGCGAAGAGCTCCGTGAAGAGGACCTTGTCGCCGACGAGGCCTCGCTGATCAGCTTGACCGAGCGCGGCTACGTCAAGCGCGTTGCCGCTGAGACCTACCGGCGGCAGGGTCGCGGCGGGCGAGGCGTGACCGGGCACATGACGAAGGGCGAGGATGAGCTCGTCATGCTCCTGCCGTCCCGGTCGCTACACACGGTCCTATTCTTCTCCGACCGGGGGAAGGTGTACTCGGAAAAGGCGTATCAGATTCCGGACGCCGACCGGACGGCGCGGGGGGTTTTGATGGCGAGCATCCTGGCGCTGGCGTCGGACGAGACGATTACTGCCGCCGTCGCCGTGCCCGATTTCGACGCCGCCAGCTTCTGCACGATGGTCACCCGCAGCGGCAAGATCAAACGCGTCGCCCTCTCGGAGTTCGCTTCGGTTCGACCCTCCGGTCTGATCGCCATGTCGTTGAGCAAGGGCGACGTCCTTGGGTGGGTGCGCCTCACGACCGGGAAGGACGATCTGATTTTGGTGACCGAGAAAGGCCAGGCCCTACGGTTCTCGGAGAAGCTCGTCCGGGCCATGGGGCGGCAGGCGGCAGGCGTGCGAGCCATTCGCCTGGGCAAGGGCGACCGGGTGAAGGCCATGGATGTCGTCGGCAAGAAGGCCGATCTGCTCGTCGTCACCCGGAACGGCTACGGCAAGCGCACCCCGCTCAAAGACTACCCGGCCAAGGGACGAGGGACGATGGGGGTCGTCACCCTCAGCCGCGAGAAGCTCGACGTCACCGGCCCGGTGGCGGCCGCCCGGGTCGTCCACGACGACGACGATCTGACGATCATCTCGACCGGCGGGATCGTCCTGCGCACCAAGGTCGACCAGATCAAGCGAGCCGGGCGGGCGACCATGGGCGTGCGCGTGGTGAACCTCAAGAAGGGCGACACCGTCGCCGGCGTGGCGACGATCGCCGCCAAGGATCTGGAGCAGGCGGGCGTCGAGGCGAGCTAGGCCGGCTCCGCCAGGCCAAGCCTGCCGTCCTGCCAGCGCAAGGCTTCGCACCGAGCCGTTTCACCAGTCAGACTCGACGACATCTTTGCCAGCCGTGCAGGATTGCCGCTCGTGGCCATCCGGAGCGTCCCAGGGTGGCTTTTCGATGGCACTCCGAGCGACACCAGCATGCGCTCCGTCTGCCGGGCGATCGCCGGAGATGGATCGATGACGCGCACCCCCGGTCCGACGATGTCTTCAATCAACGGGATCACAAAGGGATAGTGCGTGCAGGCGAGGACGAGGGTATCGGCGCCCTCGGCCAGGATCGGCTCAAGGGCGGTCTCCAAGAGGCGGCGCGGCTCCGGCCCATCCAGATCCCCGGCCTCGATGCATTCGACAAGCCCGGGGGCGGTTCGATTGACCAGGCGGATGCCCTGGGCAAAGCGCTCCACCACGGAAGCGAACAACTCGCCCTGGAACGTGGCCGGAGTCGCCAGGACCCCGACGACTCCGGTGCGGCTTGTCTCGGCGGCAGGCTTGACCGCTGGCTCCATGCCAACGAAGGGCACAGCCGGGAAGATCCCCCGGAGGCGGACCAGCGCGGCGGCGGAGGCGGTGTTGCAGGCTACGACGATCAGCGGCGCGCCGCGGTCCAGAAGGAAGCGGGTGATGCCCTCGGAGAAGGCCCGGACTTGTTCGAGGGGACGGGGGCCGTACGGGACATGCGCCTGATCGGCGACGTACAGAATGTCGGCCGTCGGCAGCTGCCGGCGGATCTCACGCACGATCGAAAGCCCGCCGATCCCTGAGTCGAAGACGCCGAGTGGGCCGAGGGTCGCCATCATCGGGATCTGGAACGAAAAGGTGCACCACCCGGGTGCACCTTGGACGGCTCTCCGCGCCTATTCCTTGCGGCGCTCTTCGAGGCGGGCGCGCTTCCCGGCCCGCTCGCGCAGGTAGTAGAGCTGCGCTCGTCGAACCTTGGCGTGGCGCTGGACCTCTACCTTCTCGATGCGGGGCGAGCGCAGGAGGAAGGTCCGTTCCACACCGACGCCGTGTGACGCGAGGCGACGAACGGTGAAATTGGCGTTGTTGCCGCCCTTGCGAAGCCGAATCACGGTACCGCGAAACTCTTGCACTCGCTCGCGGTCGCCTTCTTTGATGCGGACGTGAACGCTCACGGTATCGCCCGGGCTGAGTTCGGGGACGGCGGGATTGGGGTCGGCCTCGACGGCCTTGATCATGTCGGTCATGATGTCACCTTGCTGGGATTCTTCCACACAATCGCCGCCCCACACCTGCGGGCGGCGCGCCTAGAACTTTACCACGGGTGCGGCCCGACTGTCTAGGGAGCCGCGTCAGCCCCTCCTCGCCATGTCTGCCAGGCGTGGCAGGGCCAGGAACAGCCCGGCCATCGTCTTGACATCCACAAGGTCCCGCGAGGCCAGCATCGTCTGGGCCTGGCCGGGATCGACCAGTTCGACCAGGAGGTCCTCGTCTTGGTCGCCTTCGAGAGGGGAGGGGCTGAGATCCGTCGCCAGATAGAAGTACATGTATTCCGTCGAGTACCCCGGCGCCAGGAAGCCTTCGCCAAGGAGCTCGAGACGACCCGGCGCCATCCCAATCTCCTCGCGGCACTCCCGGGCGGCGCAGGCCTCCGGCGGCTCTCCTGGCTCCAAGGTGCCCGCCGGGAGTTCAAGGATCACCTGTGCGGTCGAGTGGCGATACTGGCGCACCATCCAGATCTTCCCGGACGGATCGACCGGGACGAGGGCGACGGCCCCGGCATGGTCGACGATATCGTAGAACGTCTCGTGCCCGTCGGGGAAGCGGACCTCATCGCGCCGCACTGAGAATGCCCGTCCCCGGTAGGTGGTTTCGGAACGCAGGATCTTCGGGACCATGCGGGCCTCCGTGATCAAGCAAGAGCGGGGGAGGCATGCCTCCCCCGCTGATCGTCTGGCCGGGTTGAACGAACCCTGGCTAGGGGATCCGGATGGTGGAGCCTACCGTCAAAGTATACGGAGCCGAAAGCCCGTTGACGGCTGCGATCGCCTCGGGATAGACATCCCCGAAGTTGCAGGCGATCGAGTAGATCGTCTGGCCGCCCTGGACCACGTAGTTGGTGGGATGTGCCAGGAGGGCTCGCTGGCCGATGAAGGTTCCCGTCGTTGGAATCTGCAACGTCTGTCCGGGGTACGTGTACGAGTTGGAGGTCAGGCCATTGAGGGCCAGAATGTCTTCCGGGTTTCGGTTGAAACGTCGTCCCAGACAATAAGGGAACTCCCCTTCATGCAGGGTGTAGCTCGCCGGGACGGGGAAGGTCGGTGCCGGAGCGAACGTCGGGGTCGCCGCAGCTGGTGTGCCGGGCGTCCCGGGGGTCACACCCGCGCCGCCGCCGGGGGTCGCGGTGACCACACCGGACTCAGGCGTGGGCGTGCTGGTGGCACTGCCGCCCCCCGCGACCGCCTGCGCCGTCTGGGTCAGGAGGGCGGCTCGAACGGCTTCCATCGTTGCCTGTTGGCCCGTGAGAGGGCTCGAGGGCGTCCCGCCGACGGGGGTCTGAGTAGGCGCCGTCGAGGCCGAGCGAGTGCAGGCGCCGATCATGAGAGCCAGGCCGACAACCCCGACCGCGGCTAGTGTTCGCAAAGAGTTGGTACCCATCGGCACCTCCTAGGCTTCGCGGGTGGCCTACTCACGGGCATCCGTTAAGCTAACCCCGCGCCCAAGCGGCGCATCCTAGCACATGCGTTTGGGCGCGTCAAGCAGGCTTGCCGCGTGGGGGAGGATGGTTGCAAGACGTATGCCGAACCGACCGTGGCTGCAGGCAGAATCAGGCCAGAAGCTTCTTCCCTGGAAAGAAACCGACCGGCCCAGGGGGCCGGCCGCGAAGGATCGACGGATCACGGTTTCTCAGACGGCCGCCAGGCTCGGGCGGAACTTGTAGCCGTAGACCAGCATCCCCCGGTCCCCGTCGGAGCGGAGCTTGCGGGTGACCATCTCCACCGGCATCCCGATCTGGGGCTGGCGGTCGCCCAGGTCGGTGAGCTGAGCGGTCACTAGCGGACCTTCGTCCAAACGAACGAGGGCTACCGTGTAGGGGGCATTCCCTTCGAAGCCCGCCGGGGCGTCCTTGACCGGGGCGTAGGAGTACACTTCGCCGCGCCCGCTGAACGCGAACGGCTCACGGGCCTCCTGGCCGCAGTCCGGACATAGGTCCCGTGGGGGGAAGATCTTGACCTCACAATGGGGGCAGACCTCGCCCACCAGCCCGTAGCGCTGGGCCTTGAGTCTCCAGTGTCGTGCAATCTCCATGCTTCACCTCGCTCGGGTCGCCCCGAGATGTCGCAAAGTCTAGGCCGGACGGGCTATCAGGAACTATCAGGACCGCGATCGAGCGCTAGAATCGTCGTTGCGGCGGTCGCTCCGGAGCCCCCCAGGCACTGGGCCATTCCGGTCTGTGCGCCTTCGATCTGGCAAGGGCCGGCTCGACCTTGAAGCTGGAGGGCGACCTCGGCGACCTGGTACACGCCGGTGGCCCCTCCGACCTCGCCGCGGGCCTTTGAGCCCCCAAAGGTCAGGGCCGGGATCTGGCCGTCTCGCCCAATCGCCCCATCCTTCGCGAGTTGCCATCCCTGGCCGCGGGCGGCGTAGCCCGAGGCCTCCAGCGCCAGGGCGGCGTAGATGCTGAACGAGTCGTGCAGCTCAAGGACGTCGATTTGATCCGGGGACAGTCCGGCAGCTTGGAGCGCCCGCTCGGCGGACTTGGCGACCGCCGGCAGGCTCAATGGGTCCTCCAGATCATGGATCGCCAGGCGAGAAGTCGCCGAGGCCGTACTGAGGACACGGACCGCCGGTCGATCCGGCATCCTGGCCACCGAGGCCCGGCCGAGGAGGACGGCAGCCGCGCCGTCGGCGAGTGGTGCGGCGTCATACAGATTGACCGGTTCGCTGATCATCCCGGCGCGCACGTAGTCCTCATGACGGATGGCGCGCCGGAACATCGCCAGCTCATTCCCGACGGCGTTCGCGTGGGCCGTGATTGGAAAGCCCGCCAAAGCGTCGGCGGGCGCCTGGTGCTCGTGCAGGTAGCGGCGCATAAGGATCGCCGCCTGAGAAGCCGCCGTCAACCCGTGGACGGCCTCGTAATCGGCGTCGCTCCAGGCCGAGAGGGCCGAATCGAGGCCAGCACCCACCCGGTCGGTGACCTTCTCCACGCCGATGACCATGGCCGTCTCGATGGTGCCGGCGCGCAGGGCCTGCCAGGCCTGCCGCAGCGCAAGACCCCCGGAGGCGCCGGCGGCCTCGATCGTCATCGCTTCGATCCCGTTTAGACCGGCGAAATCGGCCAGCAGAGCGCCCAAATGCGTTTGCCCGCTCAGGATCGGAGCCAGGGTATTGGCCACGTACAGCGCCTGCGGGTGGACCTCCCCGGCGTCCTCCATGGCTCGCCGCATCGCGTGCAGCGCCAGCTCCCGGAGGGAGATCTCCCAATGTTCAGCGACGGGCGTCATCCCGACGCCAAGGATGGTGATCGGATCATGCATCGCTGATGACTCCCTCAAGACATGCTGAGCTTGCCGCGGTAGCGGGCATAGGTGGCGTAGTCGATTTCGGTCCGGCGGTCGATGTACTCGCGTGTGGTCGGGGCGAGTCGCTGCCGGGCCAGCAGGCGGTCCGTCGTGTGCAGGCTGAACGCGTCGGACCCGGCGCCCGATCCGTAGGAGACGAGCAAGATGCGGTCGCCAGGGCCGGCCTGATCGAGGATGGCGGTCAGCCCGATCAACGAAGAGCCTGCATACGTGTTCCCGATGACCGGGACCAGAAGCCCGGCCTCGATCTGCTCCGGCTTGAATCCGAGCGACTTGGCCGCCCGCTGGGGGAACTTGGTGTTCGGCTGATGGAAGACGGCATACCGGTAATCGGCCGGCCGGGTCCCCAGGGACTCCATCAGGGCTTCGGCAGCTGCTCCGATGTGCTTGAAGTAGGCCGGTTCTCCCGTGAAGCGTTCCCCGTGCTCGGGGTACTTCTCGTCGGCGCGGCGCCAGAAGTCGGGAGTGTCGGTGGCAAAGGAGTATGAACCTTCGAACACCGCGACCGAGTCTTCTGCGGGTCCGAGCAGAATCGCTGCACCGCCGGCCCCGGCGGTGTATTCGAGGGCATCGCCGGGCCGCCCCTGGGCGGTATCCATCCCGATCGACAGTGCGTAGTCGGCCATTCCCGAACCCACGAAGCCGATGGCCGCCTGGACGGCCTCGGTGCCGGCCTTGCAGGCGAACTCCCAGTCGGCCGCCTGGGTGTGGGGCGTGGCGCCAATGGCTTCGGCGACGAGTGTTGACGTCGGCTTGACGGCGTAGGGATGCGACTCCGATCCAACCCAGACGGCCCGGATAAGGGCCGGCGATACGCCGGCGCGCGCCAGGGCATTGCGGGCGGCTTCGATCGACATCGTGATGACGTCTTCGTCCAGACCGGCGACAGCCTTCTCCTGGATCGGCAGGCCGCCTTCGCCGCCCTTCCACACCCGGGCGACTTCCCGGGCGGGGAGTCGGTAGCGAGGGACATAGGCGCCATATCCGGCGATCCCCACGTCTCGGATCGGCTTGAGGAGTCGGGCGTTCTCAGTCGATGGATTCATGTTTCTCCTCGCGCGGAGCCGGCGCTCCATTCGCGGATCAGGGCCTCGGCGCGGTCGATCCGGACAACGCCTTCCTCGACCATCTGTTGGGCGACGTGCTCGATCATCGGCCCCTCGGCGCCGGCGGCGATCGCCACCTGGCGCGCATGCAAACTCATGTGACCGCGCTGGATGCCTTCGGTGGCCAGGGCGCGCAGGGCGGCCAGATTCTGTGCCAGGCCGACGGAGACGATGATCTCGGCGAGCTCGCCGGCCGTCCGGACGCCCATCAACTCCAGACAGGCGCGAGCCGTTGGGTGCGCGCGGGTGGCGCCCCCGACGGTTCCGACGGCCATCGGCAGCTCGAGGAAGCCGACGAGGCGGTCCGCCTCGATCGACCATTGGCTCAGGGAAGTGTATCGGCCGTCACGGGCGGCGTAGGCGTGCGCACCCGCCTCGACGGCGCGCCAATCGTTGCCGGTTGCGATCACCACGGCGTCGATCCCGTTCATGATCCCTTTGTTGTGGGTGGCGGCCCGGTAGGGATCGGCGGCGGCGAAGGCCCAGGCCTCGACGATGCCGCGCGCCACCCGCTCGCCTGAGAACTCGCCGAAGGCCAGCGCCTCCACCGGTATCCGGCATCGGGCGTGGGCTCGTCGGCGGTCGGCCAGGTTGGAGACGATTCGCAGGTGGACCCGACCGCCGGCGATCTCCGCAATCCGTGGGGCCAGGCGCTCCGCCGCCGTGTTGGCTGCGTTGGCGCCCATGGCGTCGCGCACGTCGTAGACCAGGTGGACGATGAGCTGCGGGCCGATCGGCGTCGGGTTGAGTAGTCGCACCTCCAGATCGCGGGCGCCGCCCCCCAGAGATTGCAGAACCGGATCGACCTGGTCGGCCTCGGCCAGCAGGGCGGCCTTCTGGGCCAGGATCTTCTGACCGGCGCTCTCTAGATCGGCAATGTCAAGCACCTGGAGCTGAGCGATCATCTCGGGCTGGGTCGTTCCCGCCTCGAATCCGCCGCCTTCCCGGGCGAGGCGCGCCATGAAGGAAGCCCCGGCCACGACCGACGGCTCCTCGATCGCCATCGGAACCAGCACGTCTAGCCCGTTGACCCGGAAGTTCACGGCGACACCGAGGGGAAGGCCGAAGACACCGATGACGTTCTCGATCATTGGGTCGGCTTGATCCGGCGTGAGACCTTGTTTGAGGGCGGCGGCGGTCGCCTCCGTGGCTGACGCAGCGTCAACGACCTGACGCAGGCGCTCGGGGAGGGGGAGGTCGTAGATCCGGGGGAGTCGGGATGGTGGCATCGGTCGCTCGTGGGATGTTTCCCAGTCGCCTCGTATAGCCCTCGGCCGCCTCCAAAAACTATCAGACCTGTTCGGCCGTCCGGCCCGGCCTGATGTAGAATTCGCCGCAGGGATTGCGGTGCCCGAGAAGAAGCCCCGCCGTACGACCTCCAAACCAGCCCAGCCCACCAAGAGCGACCGGATCCGGTCGCTCCATCGGGCGACGCTGAGCCTCTACGCCGATCTGACGCTCGAGGGGACCTTGCGTCGAATCGTCCAGGCGGCTCGGGAGTTGACCCATGCCCGGTATGCGGCCTTGGGGATCCCCGACAACCACGGTGGGCTGGAGACGTTCCTGACGGAGGGGCTCGGTCAGGAAGAGGTTGATGCGATTGCCCATCCTCCGGTCGGCCGCGGTCTGATCGGCGAAATGATGCGCACAAGCGCTTCGGTCCGACTACCGGACTTGAGCGCCCATCCCCGCTCGGCGGGTTTCCCCGAGGGCCACCCGCCGATGAAATCCTTCCTCGGCGTACCGATCTCGGCCTTCGGCCGGCCGGTGGGGCAGCTCTATCTGACCGATCGGATCGGGGCCGAGGTCTTCAGCGAGGAAGACCAGAGTCTGATCGAGATGTTGGCGGCCCACGCCGCCGCGGCGATCGAGAACGCGCGCCTGTACCGGCAGATCCGCGACCGCGAGGAAGAGGTCACCGCCCGGAACCGCGAGTTGGAGCTGGTCAACTCCCTGGCCACGGCGGTCAGCTCTGCGATGGAACTCGACGCGTTGCTGGCGGAGATGCTCGATCGGGTGATCGATCTGTTTGACGCCCAAGCCGGCGAGGTCTTCTTGAAGGCGGAGGATGAGAAGGCCTATGGCCTGGCGGTGCACCGGGGGAGAGTCGCCGAAGCCTTCTGGGCGGCGTCGCGGTTTCGGGTGGGAGAGGGATTCGTCGGCCGAGTGGCAGCCTCAGGGAAGGCTGCCTGGACGACGCAGCTCGGCGACGCCGAAGAGACCCATCGCCTGCAGCCGTCCGTACTCGCTTCCGGGATCGGGACGATGGTGTCGGTTCCCCTGAAGGCTCGGGCCCAAGTCGTCGGCGTCATGAGCCTGGCGTTCCGGGGGAATCGGCCCTTGCGGGTGGGAGAGATCGGCTTGCTGGAGGCCCTCGGCGCAGCCGTGGGCGTGGCCGTTGAGAACGCCCGGCTGTACCGTCAGGCCCGTCGCGTGGCGGTGCTCGAGGAACGTGAGCGGATCGCGATGGAGCTGCACGACGGAATCATCCAGTCGATCTACGCGATCGGCCTCACCCTCGACTCGCTCAAGACCATGGAAGGTTCCGACCGAGAGGAGCGGAGCGCGGCGCTGGCCCGGGTGATCGAAGGTCTGAATGCGGTCATCCGCGATATCCGCACCTACATCCTCGATCTGCAGCCAAGCCGGGTCCAGATGGACGACTTCGGAGGCGCGTTGCGCCGCCTGACGAACGAATTCCGCGCCAACACGACGGTCGAGACCGAGCTCCTGGCCGACCCGAAGGTGGCCGAAACGATCAGCGACTCGGTCCGGCTGGCGATGTTTCACATCTCCCAGGAGGCGCTGGCCAATACGGCCAAGCACGCCCAGGCGTCGCGGGTGTGGGTCAGCCTCCGGCGCGAGGACGGGGATGCGGTCCTCCAGGTCATCGACAACGGGCGCGGCTTCCCCGCCGATGAAATCCCGACGCGCCTCGGGCATGGCTTGTCGAACATCGTCGAGCGCGCCCGGGGAATCGGCGCGCAGGTGGAGATCGCTTCCAGCCCGGGCGAGGGAACGACAGTAACCGTCCGTCTGCCGCTCGACTCGGAATGACAGGTCGCGAGGGCCCACGGGACGGAGGACACTGGGGGCGGGAGCGAGGCGGCGCCTACACTTGTAGTGACGATGAGCACTGCGGCGCCCCGCGTCTACATCATCGACGAGCATGAGCCCGTGCGCCACGCCCTGGCCGGCCGTCTAGGGCGGACGGCTGCCGTCGACGTCGTGGGTGACACGGGGGATGCCGCCGAAGCAGTCAGGGAGGCGGATACCCTGAAGGCCGATGTCGTCTTGGTTGAAATCAAGCGCGGCGACGGGATGGGCCTCGAGCTCGTACGACAACTGGCCACGATCCGGGAGGCCCCCAAGGTTGTCGTCCTGACCTCGTATCCGTCGGACTGGGAAGAAGCCGCAGCGCGACGCGCCGGCGCCGAGCACTATCTCCTCAAAGAGATCGATCCCGAAGAGCTGATTCAGCACATCCTCGCGTGCACCGCCTAGACGGGGCCATGAACCGGGCCGACGCCCGGCGCGCGGCCGCGTTTCGACCTCGTCCAAGCTCCGGGATGGCGGCGGGCGTCAGGTGGTCTCGGGGGCCTTGCCGAAGATCAGGACGCTGTTGATCCCGCCGAACCCAAAGGAGTTGGACATCACCGTGTCCAGCTCGGCGGGACGCGCCGCGTTGGGAACATAGTCCAGATCGCACGCCGGATCGGGGGTTTCGTAGTTGATCGTCGGCGGGATCAGACCTCGCTGCATGGCCAAGACCGAGGCGGCCGCCTCCACGGCTCCGGCGGCCGTCGTCATGTGGCCGGTCATCGACTTGGTGGCGCTCACCGGGATCGAGTAGGCGCGCTCGCCGAAAACGCTCTTGATCGCCAGAGTCTCGGCGGCATCGCCGACCTCGGTGCTTGTGGCATGAGCGTTGATGTAGTCGATTGTCTCGGGGCTGATGCCCGATCGCTCGAGCGCCCGCCGCATCGCCCGGGCGGCGCCGCGTCCCTCCGGCTCCGGCGCGGTGACATGATAGGCGTCGCAGGTCGATGCGTAGCTCAAGATCTCGGCGTAGATCCGGGCGCCCCGTGCCAGCGCGTCCTCGAGACGCTCCAGGACGACGATCCCGGCCCCTTCGCTGAGGATGAACCCATCGCGCCCGGCGTCAAACGGCCGGGAGGCGCCGGCCGGATCGTCGTTGCGGGTGGAGACGGCCCGCAGGGAACAGAAGCCGGCCATGCAGGTGATCGCAATCGGGCCCTCAGCGCCGCCGGCCAGCATGGCTTTCGCTTCGCCGCGGCGGATGACTTCGACCGACTCGCCGATCGCCTGGGAACCCGCGGCACATGCTGTGCAGATGGCGTTGGTGTAGCCGAGCAAGCCATAGTGGATCGCGACCTGACACGATGGCATGTTCGGCAGCTGCCCGGTAACGTGAAACGGATTGATCTTGTGATAGCCGCCCCGGTTGTAGTCGGTGACCATCGCCTCGGTCTCGGGAGGTGAACTGGCGCCGCTGGCGATCAAGACGCCGACGTCCTCGCGATTGCCGTCGTCGATGGTCAGCCCCGCATCCTCGACAGCGAGTTGGGCCGCGGCGACGGCGAACTGGCTGGCGCGCGACATCCGCCGGGCCTCCTTGCGATTGATGTACTGCCCCGGGTCGAAGTCGGGAACTTCGCCGGCAATCTGTGACGAGAGCGTGCTGGGATCGAACTGGGTGATGCGTCGGATGCCGCTTCGTCCATGAGCGAGGCTGTCCCAGAACGCATCGACCCCGGTACCGATCGGTGTGATTAGGCCGAGGCCGGTGATGACGATCCGGGAGTTCCCGTTTCTGGACATAGAGGTTGCTCCGGCGAGTTTCTCGCCGGCCTTGCGGGCCGGCGGGATCCTACGGTCGAGGGCGTGCTAGTTCCGCAAATACTGCGTGCGGAGGATGAAGTCGAGCCAGATGAAAGCCAGCGCGGCGAAAGAGATGAAGACGAGGAAGGCGTTGACGACGGAGAACCTCTCCAGAGTCGTGCCGAAGGCGAGGATGACCCCCACGGCCGTCACCAGCCCGAAGATCAGGGAGAAGATCCAGACGATGGCCCGTCGCACATTCATGGGATTTCGCGCTCCTCGCTTGGCAAAGGTGAGCGTCATTCTACTGATTCGGATTGACAGCGTCAAGCGATGAGGCTGCGGCGAAGCCGGGAATCCGGTGGCGGGGATGGGGGGTGCATGGCCCGGGTCCGTCGGTGCGGTCTGTCGCACGCGCACGTGACCTCTGCCACTGGGCCGCTTGGCCGCCGGGGCGATATCTTGCGGTGAGGGCCGCTCGTCGGAGGAGCCTTGGCCATGTCGGTTTCCCCAACCATCGAACACGATCTCCTCGTCGTCGGGGCGGGCTTGGCGGGGACGTGGGGTGCGCTGGCCGCCGCCCAGCGCGGGGTTATGAACATCGGGGTCCTCTCGAAGGTCCATCCGCTCCGCTCCCACAGCGGCGCGGCCCAAGGCGGGATCGCCGCGGCGCTGGGCAACGTCCGCCCCGTGCCGGGGACGACGGGCGAAGGGCCGCTCGAGGCGGCTCCGCCGGATGCCGAGGCTCCCGACAGCTGGGAACTTCACATGTTTGATACGGTCAAGGGTTCGGATTGGCTCGGCGATGCCGATTCGATGGAGATCCTCGTGCGAGAGGCGGTCGACATCGTCTACGCGTACGAGCACATGGGGTGCGTATTCAGTCGCCTGGCGGACGGGCGAATCGCGCAACGCCGGTTTGGCGGACACTCGGCGCCGCGCGCCAACTACGCCGCCGATTGGACCGGGCACGTCCTGTTGCACACGATCCACGAACAAGCCCTGCGCCTCGGCGTCCGGTTCTACAGCGAGTGGTACATGCTCGACCTGGTGATGCAGGACGGGGTCTGCCGCGGGGTGGTTGCCCTTGATATCACCGACGGATCGGTGCACTGGATCCGGGCGCGGGCAGTCTTGCTGGCCACGGGAGGCTACGGACGGGCCTACAAGATCACGTCGAACGCCCACGCCAACACCGGAGACGGGGTGGCGATTGCCTACCGGGCCGGGATCCCCTTGATGGATATGGAATTCGTCCAGTTCCATCCCACCGGACTGTACAAACACGGGATCTTGATGAGCGAGGCCTGTCGCGGCGAAGGCGGCTACCTCTTGAACAGCGACGGCGAGCGCTTCATGAGTCGCTATGCCGCCTCGAAGATGGAGCTGGCCCCGCGCGATCTGGTCTCGCGCTCAGAGCAAACGGAGATCAACGAGGGACGCGGCGTGGGTCCGGATCGCAAGGGAATCCATCTCGACCTGCGTCATCTGGGGCGAGATCGGATTCTGGAGCGATTGCCGCAGGTGCGGGAGCTCGCCCTGGATTTTGTCGGCGTCGACCCGATCGACGCCCCGGTTCCGATCCAGCCGACGGCGCACTACAGCATGGGTGGGATCCCGACCGACAACGATTGCCGCGTGCTGGCCGACGGCCGCGAAGTGCCGGCGCCGGGGCTATACGCGGCAGGGGAATGCGCCTGCGTCAGCGTGCACGGGGCCAATCGGCTCGGGACGAACAGCCTGCTCGATGCTTCGGTCTTCGGCCGCCGCGCCGGCGTGGCGATGGCCGAGTTCATCCTGGGGGGCGCCGCGGCGACGCCAGCCGCCGGAGATCCGGCGGCCAGCGTCGGGCGGAGATTGCAGGCAATGTTCGACGGCACCGGAAGCGAATCGGTCGCGGCCGTCGCCGATGCCTTGAAGGAGACGATGACCGACGACTGTGGTGTGTTCCGCGACGCCGCCGGACTGGAGCGAGCGCGCACCTCGCTTGCCGAGCTGCGCCGCCGCTACCGCCAGACGCGCGTTCGGGATCAATCGCGCCGCTTCAACACCGACCTCCTCGGAGCCCTCGAGACCGAACATCTGCTGATGTTCAGCGAAGTCATCGTCGAAGGCGCGCTGGCTCGTCGGGAAAGCCGCGGGGCTCACTACCGGACGGACTTCCCGGCTCGCGATGATGAACAGTGGCTTCACCATACGTTGGCTTTCCCGCAAGGCGAAGGCAATCCGCCGCGGCTCGCGTATCGACCGGTACGCGTCGATTGGGAACGCTATCCACCACAGGAGCGGAAGTACTGATGTCGGTTGTGGATCCGCCAGCGGGATCTTGCGAGAAGAACTGAGGGCGTGCCCATGGGCGAAACCGCCGAGCTCCGAATCCAGCGCTTCAACCCGGATACCGACCGAAGGCCGCGCTTCGAGACGTACCGTGTCCCGCTTACCGCGGACACGACCGTGCTCGACGCGTTGCACTCGATCAAGGCCGAACACGACGGGAGCCTGACGTTCCGCCGGTCGTGCCGCCACGCCATCTGCGGCAGCTGCGCCGCCTATGTGAATGGACGCAACGTCCTGGTGTGCAAGACGCGGCTCTCGGCGGAGGTCGAACGGTCGAAGACGGTCACCGTCCGTCCGCTTCCCTACCTACCGATCATCAAAGACCTGGTGGTCGATCGGACCGCCTTCTGGGAACAGTACCTGCGGGTCAAGCCGTGGCTGATCCCGCCACCCGACGTTCCAGAAAAGGAGTTCAGGGTCACGCCGGAAGAGGTCGCGGCGCTCAACAACGCCGAGACGTGCATCATGTGCGGCGCCTGCTACTCGGCCTGCCAGGTGGTGGCGATGACCAAGCGCTACATCGGCCCGCATGCGCTCCTGAAGGCCTTCCTGAGGATCCTGGATCCCCGAGACGCGGGCCTGGGGGAGCGTCTACGGGACGTCGACGGCAATGATGGCGTCTTCCGTTGCCACACGATCTTCAATTGCATCGACGCGTGCCCCAAGGGCCTGAACCCGACTCAGGCGATCGAGACCCTGCGCGGTTTGGTCGCCAAGCGAACCGCGCTCGAGCACGCTCGGCGGGAGCGCCAGGCGACGCTGGCGACGGCTTGAACCGAG
>DATIPT010000062.1:0-11927 GCA_035471625.1 Anaerolineales bacterium | reverse complement strand
CACCGCGCCGGTTTCGACGGCGGGAACCGGGCGCCCGGCCAGGCCGGGGTTGCTCGCCATGACGACGCGGTTGTCGGCGGAACGGACGACGAGCAAATCGCTGAACACGACTTCGTTCCCGACCGCAAGCGATCCCCGTAGGAGCTCCAGCAGGGCAGCCCGTCCTGTGGCCGAGTTGGGTTGGGCGAGAACGGTCGCGACGGCCCCGCGCATCTCGCTGGATTGGGCGAGCAGGCTGACGCGGTCCTCGCGGGCCCGGGTCCAGTCCTGGAGGATCTTGAATTCAGCGATGGCCGAGCTCGAGAGCTGGGCGGTGGCCTGCCCGCGAACCAGCTCTTGTGCCCGAATGTAGGCGGCGGCGCCCGCCACGATCAGCGGGATGATCACCAGGGGCAGAATGTAGATCGTCAGCCGAAGGCTGAGGCTTTCGCGTCTTCGGGCCGGCGCGGGCGAGGCGGTCATCCGCCCGTCTCCTCGTCCGCCGGGGTTCCGGCCTCCCCCAGTCCGGGTTCGGGCGATGGGCGGGTCTCACCCAGGCGGACCGAGGCGCGCGAAGCGTTGAGCGCCCGGCCGACCTCGCGCGCCGTTGTATCGAGGATGCTGCGAATATCGGGGGCGCGGCGCATCTTGCTTGCGATCTCGTGGATCAGCCGCTCACGACGGGCAGCGCGCTGCGTCTCCTCAATCAGGCGATTGTTCTGGATCGCGGTGGCCACCTGGCTGGCGACCGTGGCCAGAAGGGCCGAGTCGTCGTCGGTGAAGCTTCCTTCCCGCCGACGATCGGAGACAACGATGATCCCCAGCAATGTCTCGCCCGCCAGGAGCGGGGCGCCCATCCACGAGAGCGGTGGGCGCTCGGGGAGGTCCAACTCCAGGACCGAGGCCTGACCCTCCAGGTCGTCCGTGAGGGTCAGCGGCTGGCGTGTGCGCAGGACGTAGCTCGCCAGGTCGTTCCCCAGCGGGGTCAGCGGACGCTCGGAGGCCTCGCCGTCTTCGGACCAGAAGGGGAATTCGATCTGGTCGGTCGCCGAGTCGTACAGGCCGATGGCCATGTCAGTGTCTGGAAGAACCTGAGAGATTTGCGCATAGACAACACGGTACAGCGAGTCCAGGCGAAGCAGCTGGGAGACCGCCTGGGATACGCGATTGACGACCTCCAGCTCAGCCACCCGGCGCTGTTCCTCGGCATACTGGCGGGCGGCCTCCAGCGCCAGGCCGACCTGGGCGGCGGCGGCCTCGATCACCTGGATGTCATCCTCAGACCAGGTCTCGCCTTCCACCGGTCGACGAGCCGTGATCGTGGCGACCGCCTCGCCCCGAACGAGGACCGGCACAGCGACCTCGCTGCCGTCGGGGGAACGTGCCGTCACGCCGGTGTCGGCTGCCTGGTTCGCCAGCGTCAGGCTCGACTCGCGGAACTCGCCATCCGTGGCGCCCACGCGCAACATCGTCGGGACGCCCGATCGGGCGAACCGGGCCCAGGAATCGCGGGCCCGTCCGGTGACGAGGCCTTCGGTGCGGGAGAGCTCTTCCTGGGTCTCCCGTACGAGTCGGGCGTTGTCGATGGCAATCGCCAGCTCGCCGGCGATGGCCTCGAGGGCGCGCACGTCTTCCTCTTGGAACGCATCGACCTCGGTGCTCTGTACATCCAGTACCCCGATGAGGCGTCCCCCGACGAGCATCGGGAGGGAGAGCTCGGAGCGCGTGTCGGGAAGCAAAGGGTTCTTGTAGTGGAACGGATCGCGCTCGACGTCGTTCGAGACGCGTGGCAGGCGGTTGGCGCTCGTCCAGCCGACCATGCTGGGCGAGCCGACCGCCAGGCGGTGGCTGCGCGACAGAAGGGCTCGTCCGGCCTCGCCCGTGCTTGCCCTCAGGACGGCCCAATTGCCCGTCTCATCCAGGGAGAAGACGGACGCGTGGTAGAAGCCGAACCGGTCCCGGATGAGTTCGGTGGCCTGGACCATGAGCGGCCCGGCATCGCCCGCCTCGACGGCGATCCTGGCGATCTCGGCCGTGGTCTGCAGCTGCAGCGCCCGACGCTCGGCGGCGCGGGCTCGGTCGGCAACCTGCCGCTCTAGCGATTCGGTCAGGTTGCGGAGGTCTTGTTCGGCTTCCTTGACGCGCCGTAGGGTTCGGCGCGTCAGGTCTACGACGAGGAACACGAAGACGGCACCGCCGAAGAAGACTGTCCCGGCGACCAAGGCCTCGGGGATCGGGACGTTGAGGAGGAGCGCGACCGCGAACAGGATGTAGCCGGCCAGGAAGAAAGCCATGAACGCCGTGATCAGACGCCACCGTCGGAGGAGCTCGGACGGGATGTCCGACGCGGTTCTGCGCCCGGCGAGGAAGGCGGCCAGCATGAAGCCGGCGCCGATCGCAACCAGGAGGCCGGCGAGGAGTTCCAGGAGACGCGTCGTGTCGCTCATGCCGGGGGCGCTCCCGGCGAACCGGAATCGTCGTGGCCGTTGCCGCCCTGGTCGGGTGACGGGATCTCGCCGGCTGCCATGGTGATCAAGATCTCGGGTCGTCCCAGGGCTTCATGCAGGGAATGGGCGGCGGTCTCCAGGACGCGCTCGACGTCCATCAGGCCGCCGAATTGGCCGGTTACTGAACTCATCAGTCGCGCCCGGTCGGCGGCAATGGCCGACTGCTGGGCGAGTCGGGCATTCTGGATCGCCGCGCTCAGCTGATCGGCGAGCGTCTGAAGGACTTCCAGATCCTCGGCGCGGAAGGCGTTCGGCTGTGTGCTCTGCACATCCAAGGCGCCCAGGACCCGTCCGCCGACCTGAAGCGGCACGGCCGCCTCGGATCGTGTCTCCGGGAGGAGTTCGTTCTTGAAATGCACCGGGTCGCGCCCGACATCCGAGGCGATTCGGGACTGGTTGTTGGCGGTGACCCATCCGATGATCGATTGGGACCCAACGGCCAGGCTGTGGCCCCGCGCCTTCATCACCTGACCGACCTCGCCAGTCGACTCGCGGACGACGGCCTGCTTCCCCTCCCGGTCCAGCAAGAAGATCGTGACGTGGTAGTAGCCGAACCGGTCTTGGATCAGATCCACCGCCCGGCGCAGCAACTCGTCGAGGTCCGGGGTTGAGGTTACGGCGTGGGCGACCTCGGCGGCGGTTCGAATCTGGCGGGTGCGCTCTTCGACGCGCGCCTCCAGAGAGCCGTAGAGCCCGCGGAGGTCGTCGGCCATGCGGTTGAAGCCGCCCGCCAGCGTTCCGATCTCATCGTTGCGCTCGGCCGGGACACGGTAGTTCCATTCGCCGCGCGAGATCCGCTCGGCGAACGTCGTCAGCTCTCCCAAAGGACGGAGCATGCGATTGGTCGCGATCAGCACAACCACGAAGCTCACCAGGGCCGCCACGATGATGAGGCCGATCGTGAACGGAGCCAGGCTGACCAGTTCACTGAAGATGTCGTCGGCGGGGATTTCCAGGGCGACCCCCATGTCCCATTCCGGGGCCCACTGGTAGGCGCCGATCTCGTTGAGTCCCTCGGCGGGCACCTCGTGTTCATAGCTGCCTTCGGGGGAGGCCACCGCCAGGCCGAAGACTGGATGGACGCTGCCGGTCTCGGCGCGCGGCTCCATCGAGTAGCGATCCAGCAAGACGCGGACATCCGGATGCAGGGCCAGGAAGGCCCGCCCGCGCTCGACAACATATGCGCCCTGGCTCTGCCACAGGACCTGCATCTCTTCCATCACTTGGCCGATACGGATTCCCCGGTTGACGCCGATCAAGAGTCCGGCCGCCTGCCCGCTCTCCGGGGAGAGCACCGGGATGGAGGTCACCATCGCCAGGTTCCCCGGGGCGAAGATCGGGTCGTTGAACGCCGGGGTTGTCGTGAGCCGGTCGATCGGGATGTCTTGGTCGCGCACGGGGGCCAGCACCTGGCCCTCGATCTCGGGGCTGGTCGAAGCGACGATGGCGCCGTCCTGCAGCCGAACCAGCATCACCTCGCTAAACATCGTCTCCTCGCCGCGTCGCAGCAGTCCGGTCAACGCCTCGCGCAGGTCCGCTCGGGCGGCAGCCGAGACTGCGGTTCCCGGCGCTTCGCCCATCATGGCTTCGAGCGGGGAACGGATCTCGGCTCGCTGTGAGCCCAGCTGCAGCTGCTGTTCGCGAACCCGTGACCATTCCCGGAGGATCTCAAGCTGGGCCTGGGTCAGGGCGCCGAGCTGCGACTTGGCCTGCGTCTCCAGGATGTCGCGTGATCTCAGATAGGCCGCCCCGCCCATGAGGATCAGGGGGATGAGGACGAGCGGGAGGAGGACGAGCGCCAGCCTCGTACCGAGACGACTGCGCGGTGCGGCCGGCCGGGCCAGGGGCTGCGTGTCAGCGCGCTGCACGACTACTCCACCTCCCAGACCGGCTCCCCGTCCAGGATCCGGCGAACCTGTTCCGGGAAGCGATCTGCGTCGAGCGGCTTGCCGATGAACCCATCGAACCCGGCGGCACGCGCCCGGTTCATCTGGTCATCGCTGGCATAGGCGGTCACGGCGACGACCGGGATGTGCTTGAGCGACTCGGATTCACGCAACTTGCGCAGCGCCTGGTAGCCATCCTCGTAGGGAAGGCGGATGTCCATCAGAATCAGGTCGATCCGGGGAAGAGTGTCGGCGTACTCGACGACTTCGAAGCCGGAGGTCTTCCACTCGCACGTCAGCCCGAGGAACCCGAGCATGCGAGCCATCAGGACGAAGTTCGAGACGTTGTCTTCGACAATCAGGACGGTGATATCCCGGACGGCGGTCTTCATCCATGACCCTCCAGCATGAGCACGGCTTGGGGTTGCAAGAAGCGTGCGACCTGCGCCGGGAGCATGTCGACATCGATTGGCTTCTGGATGTAGCCGTCGCAACCGGCGGCCAGGCTGCGCTCGCGGTCGCCGCGCATGACGTTGGCCGTGATGGCTACGAGGGGGACACGGCTCAACGTGGGGTAGCTCCTGAGCCGCGCGGCCAGCGTCAACCCGTCGATCTGCGGCATGTTGACGTCGATCAGGATCAAGTCGGGCTGGTGGGCCAGGGCCAACTGAAGCCCTTCAAAGGCATTGGCGGCTTCGAGCACCGTGTGTCCCTCCGCCAGGAGGATCCGGCGGACGAGCACTCGGTTCTCCGGGTTATCTTCCACGCAGAGAATCGTGGGCACCAGCCGAGCCCTCCAGGGTTCGGAGCCAGTCCAAGCGCACCCAAATTATACCAACCGGCCTCTGATCGCCCACTTTACAGGGACATTACAGACCCAGATGTGGTGCTTCCGGGCAGCTGCCAGGGGCGGCTCCGTCGAAGACGGCCCCGTCAAGGGGGGGCCTTATGTCTACTCCTTGCCGCCATGGACCGCCACCTCGTGCCGGTCCACCCGCCGGGTATTGAGGCGCCCGGAAGCACAAGGGCTCTTCTCGGAGGCGGAGCAAGAGCGAATCGTTGGTCCCAGCCAGAAAGGAGTGCGCCCCCGGCGGAGCCGAGGGCGAGAGAGCGGGTGATGGGATTCGAACCCACGAATGGTAGCTTGGGAAGCTACTGCCTTACCACTTGGCTACACCCGCGAACAGGTCGATTATAAGGAGCCGGAGGCGACCGGTCAAGACAGGTGTCGCCGCACATCGTCGAGTGCCAACGATGCCGCCCAATCACCGGCGATGGCGATCGGCCCCCCATAGCTTGCCGTTCGTTCGCGTCGGCCATCGGGGGAAACGAAGGTCATTGTGATTTGATGACGGCGCCCCTCGCTCTCCACGGCCACCGCCAGTCCGGCCTGGGCTTCGGTCGCCTCCATCACCTGAGCCAGGCGAACATCGAGCCCGGCAGTGTCGGTCTTGCCCAGCACGAGGACGGGAATCCCGTGACCGGACAGCATTGAGGCCATCGCCCCGCCCGTGCCTCGCTCCACTGCGGCGAGGCTCCAGCCGCGCCGCGCCACCGCTGCGAGCGTTGCTGCCTCGAGGGTGTCGGCGTCCGTCCCGTACACCGCCTTCCCCAGGCGTCTTCGGATCTCCGCCTCGACCGGCTCGATCGCCTTCAACGCCTCGGCTTCGGAAGCCGCCTTTGAGGCAATCCGGATGTCGACCCGCCCAGGGTGGGCCATGACGCCGACCGTCGGATCCGAACCGTGCTCCAGGTCGCGGATCTGCTCGTCGAGCCACGACTCGCCGACGCCTGCCGCCCGTACGATCCGGGTAAAGAGCGTCGCCGGCAATTCGAAGCGCTGACGCAGACGAGGCACGACCTCGTTGTCCATCAACCAGCGCATCTCAGACGGAACCCCGGGCAGGCAGATGAGAAGTCCTGCGTCAGTTTCGGCCTGGAACGCCGGCGCCGTTCCGACCGGGTTGAGGATGGCCACTGCCCCTCGTGGGATCTGCGCCTGGCGACGGTTGTTCTCGGTGGGGGTTCGGCCGAAGCGGGCGAAACGCTCCTGGATCTCGGCCCAGAGTTCGTCGTCGAATTCGAGCCGAGTCTGGAGGGCCAGGGCGGCCGCTTCGCGGGTCGGATCATCGACGGTGGGGCCGAGGCCGCCCGTCGTAATGACGACATCGGCGCGCCCGAGTGATTCGCGCATCACTCGGGCGATCCGTTGGGCGTTGTCTCCGACCGTCGCCGTGCGGAACACGTCCAGCCCAATCCGGCGCAGCGTCCGGGCGATCTCCCCTGTGTTCGTATCGATCGTGTCGCCAAGGAGCAGCTCCGTCCCGATCGTCAGGATCTCGGCGGACGGCCCCTTAGATGACGTTGTACTCACGGATCAGACGGCCTTCGGAGAAGCGGCGAAGATTCAGGGAGGAGACGTCCACCGAGGAGGCCCGTCCCTGCGTCACGAACTCGGCCATCAACTTGCCGGCGATCGGACCGTGCATGAAGCCGTGGCCCGAGAAGCCGCCGACGACCCACAGGCCATCGACCGCGGTGGGTCCGAAGATGGGGTGGGCGTCGGGGGTCACTTCATACAGGCCGGCCCATCCAGACTGCCGACCGGCGTGCTCGAGCAGCGGCATGCGTATCGCCGCCGCCTCAAGGGCGACGATCTCCCACCCCGGGTCGATCGACTGATCGAAGCCGGGAGTCTGGTTGGGGTTCGACATGCCGGTCAGAATCCCGTCGCCCTCCCGGTGGAAATAGAGCGACTGGGCAAAGTCGACTACGAAGGGAAAGTCCGCCGGGACATCCGGAAGGGCCGTCGTCGTAACCATCTGGCGTCGAATCGCTTCAATCGGGAGGCGAACTCCGGCCAGTGCGGCGACCTGCCCGGCCCACGGCCCGGCAGCATTGACGACGTGGCGACACATTACTTTCCCGTTCGGCGTCTCGACGGCACAGATTCGCCCGGCTGCGACCTCGAGCCCGGTCGCAGGGCACTCGGTCAGAATCCGCACCCCCCGGGCCCGGGCTGCGGTGGCGTAGGCCTGGACGACGCTGTTGGGATCGGCCAGGCCATCCTTCGGATGGAAGGTCCCGGCGAGGGCATCCTCGAAGCGCATCGAGGGAAGTCGGCGGCGGACTTCGTCGCCCTCGAGCCATTCCGTCTGGACTCCGAGAGATTGCTGAAGGGCGACGTTGTGCCGAAAGGCCTGTACATCCGCCTCCGATGTGAGGACGAAGAGATAGCCACACGGTCGATACAGTGGGTCGATCCCGGTCTCCTCCTTCAAGCGCTCGATCATGGGCAGGCTGGCGAGCGAGAGACGGATGTTGATCTCCGTGCCGAACTGGTAGCGCACCCCTCCGGCGCATCGGCCGGTGGCTCCCAACCCGAGCATCGCTTCGCTCTCGAGTAGCACGACATCCGTCACGCCGGCCAGGGCCAGATGGTAGGCCGTGCTGGCGCCCATGACGCCGCCGCCGATGATGACGGCCTCCGCTGTCTTGGGTGTCTCCATCGCCGAGTCCAATGGTAATCCTGCCTCGTCCTCTCCGCCCTGCCGGAGGATCGCCGCCGGAGGGGTGGTTTAGAGCTCGATCGTCTGCCCGATCCCGAGCTCGTCTGCCCTCCGAAGGGCCACGGCGGCAGCCATCGCATCCTGCACCGCAAGTCCGACGGACTTAAAGAGCGTGATCTGACTTGGGCCCGTCCTTCCCGTTCGGGCTCCCGAGGCGATTTCGCCTAGTTCGGCATGGATCGCAGCCTCGGTGATGAGGCCCTGCCGGATCGGCTGGATCAGGTCGCCGGCTTCGGCCATCGCCGCGCTTCGGGAGTCGACGACGATCAGGGCCCGGGCGACGGTCTCGGGATCGACTTCGGCCATCTCTGGGGTGAAGGCGCCGATGGCGTTGATGTGGGTCCCGGGACGGATGTCCGCGTCCCGGAAGACGGGCGTCCGCGAGGTCGTTGCCGTGCAAAGGATGTCCGCTTCGGTCGCGGCTTCGGATGGTGATCGAACCACCTGGATGTCGGCCTCCATGCCTGCTTGGGTGAGGCCGGAAACAAGCCGGGCCGCACCGGGCGGGTCGAGGCTGAAAATGCGGATCCTCTCGACGGGACGGACGGCGCAGACGGCCTCGATCTGCGTGCGGGCTTGGACCCCGCTGCCGAACACTCCCAGCGACTTGGCCTCCGGCCTTGCCAGGAACTGCGTTGCGGAGCCCGAGGCGGCGCCGGTCCGGAGGGCGGTCAGGGAGGCGCCCTCGATCAGGGCGACCGGCCGCCCGGTCGAAGAGTCGAGCGCGACGACGACGGCGTGGATCGTCGGCAGGTCCTGAGCCGGGTTGCGCGGGAAGACGCTGACGATCTTGACGGCGAGAGCTTCTTGGGCGGGGATGTGCGCCGGCATCACCAGAGTCACGCCGTCGTGCTTGGAGATCTCGAGGGGAGTGCGCAGCGGGATCTGGGCCCGGCCGGAGGATGCCTCGAGGAAGCCGGCGGTCACCGCTTCAATCGCCACGGCCATCGGCAGGGCCTGGCGCAGGTCGTTGGCGGTGAGGACGCGCAGGCGGGTCAGGGGGGCCTCCTCAACGAACACGCCCGGCGCCGAAGGCACGTCCGCAGAAACGGCGCGCCGGGCCGGGCGTGGGATCCACGATTGCAGGAGCGACTAGCTGATCCCCAGGTAAGCCTTCTGCACCGTCGGGTTCTTGCGCAGGGCTTCGGCCGTGTCGCTCAGGACGATCTCGCCGGTCTGCAGGACATATCCCCGGTGCGCCACCTGCAGGGCCATGTGCGCGTTTTGCTCGACGAGGAGGATCGTGGTCCCCTCCGAGTTGATGCGCTTGATGGTATCGAAGATGCTTTCGACAAGGACGGGCGCCAGGCCCATCGACGGCTCGTCCATCAGCAGCAGGCGAGGGTGAGCCATCAGGGCCCGTCCGGTGGCCAGCATCTGCTGCTCGCCGCCGCTCAGCGTCCCGGCGACCTGGCGCCGTCGTTCCTTCAAGCGGGGGAACAGGACGAAGACCTTGTCGAGGTCATCGGCGATGGCCGGCTTGTCATTGCGCGTGTACGCCCCCATGTCGAGGTTCTCCTCGACCGTAAGGCGGCCGAGGATGCCTCGACCTTCCGGCACCATGGCCACGCCCTTGCGGACGATCTGATGAGCCTTGTAGGCCTTCAGGTCTTCGCCCTCGAAGACGATCGAACCGGTGCGTGGCGCCAGCAATCCGGTGATCGTCTTCAGCGTCGTGCTCTTCCCGGCCCCATTGGCGCCGATGAGCGTAACGATTTCTGCCGGTTCGACCGTCAGCGAGATCCCCTTCAGGGCGTGGATGTTGCCGTAGTAGGTGTGCAGGTCGTGGACTTCGAGAATGGGCATCTCCGTCTCCTGGTTCCCTAGTTGGCAGACATCGCCGCCGATGCCCCGCGGCCAAGGTAGGCCTCGATGACACGGGCGTTCTGCTGGATCTCGGATGGGGATCCTTCGGCGATCTTCTCTCCGTAGTCGAGGACCGTTACGATCTCGGAGATCCCCATCACAACCTTCATGTCATGCTCAATCAGCAGGATCGTGATCCCCAGTTCGTCGCGCAAGCGCTGGATGAACGCCGTCATGGCGGCGGTCTCCTGGGTGTTCATCCCGGCCGTCGGCTCATCGAGCAGGAGCAGGCGGGGCTTCCCACCCAGGGCACGGCCGATCTCGAGGCGTCGCTGATCGCCGTAGGGGAGGTTCTTGGCGAGCAGGTCGCCGCGCCCTCGCAGGCCGACGAAGCGCAGCATGCGCCTCGCCTCCTCGAGGGCGGCCTCCTCTTCTCGCTTCACCCCGGGCGGCCGGAACAGGGCGCCCAAGAGGCCCGTCCTGAGGTGCGGCTCCTGACCGACGAGGATGTTCTCCAGAGCACTCATGTTGGGGAACAGCCGGATATTCTGGTAGGTGCGGGCGATGCCCAGGCGGGTGACCTTGTCCGGTGACAGGCCGACCAGCTCCGTGCCGTTCAGGGAGATCTCGCCGGCCTCGGGGCGGTAGAAGCCGGTGACGCAATTGAAGAACGTTGTCTTGCCGGCGCCATTGGGACCAATGACACTGTGAATCGTCTTCTCCTGTACCTCCAGGTCGAAGTTGCTTACAGCGACCAGGCCCCCAAAGCGCTTGATGAGTCTCTTGGACGTGAGGATGGCCATCTGGGGACCTCCCTACGAGCCCGATACCGGGCCGTCGGCGGCGACCGCCTCGGCGGGCAACTCGCCTTCGGGTTCATCTGTCCCGTGGAGTTCACGGCGGCGTGACGCCTCCGGCCACAACCCTTCGGGCCGGAAGAGCATCATCGCCACCAGCAGGGCGCCGAAGACGAAGTACCGGTACTCGGAGAACTCCCGGAGAAGCTCGGGTAATCCATACAGCGCGAGCGCGCCGGCGACGACCCCGGGGATGCTGCCCATGCCCCCGATGATCACGATGGCGAGTACATTGATCGAGACCAGCAGGTTCATGCTGTGCGGATAGATGCTGCCGACCTTGGAGGCAAAGATCGCTCCGGACAGGCCGGCGAGGGCGGCCCCGGTGGCGAAGGCGAGCAGCTTGGTGGGGACGAGATGAATGCCCATGGCCTGGGCGACGTCTTCGTCCTCGCGCATCGCCATCCACGACCGGCCCTGGCGCGAGTCGCGCAGGCGGACCGAGATGAAGATCGCCACGGCGGCCGCGATCAGGATCAAGTAGTACAGCGTCTGTGGGGTGTTGAGAGTGGTAGTCCCGATGGTCGGGACAGCCGGCTCGACGATCCCCTGCGAGCCCCCGATGAACGGCTTGAGGGTGTCGGAGAGGGCCATGATCCGGACGATCTCCCCGAATCCGAGGGTCACGATGGCCAGATAGTCGCCGCGCATCCGCAGAACCGGGACCCCGAGGATCACGCCGGCCAGGATGGTGGCTCCGATCGAGAAGGGGAGCGCCTGCCAGAAAGTCATCCCGGCTCCCCATACGATCTGGCCGGCCTCCGGTCCGATCGCCGTCGTCGTCAGAACCCCCATCGTGTAGGCGCCGATGGCGAAGAAGGCGACGTAGCCCAGGTCGAGCAGTCCAGCATACCCGACGACGATGTTCAGCCCGAGGGCCATCACCAAGAACAACCCGACTGAGTTGTTCACCTCGCTGAGGTAGGAACCCAGGATTCTCGGGAGGACCAGTAGCAGGACGATGAAGACGACGTAGGATCCGAGGACGATGCCTCGCCGGGTTCCCGAGGGCATCGCCGCCACACGGCCCTGGGCGCCGGAACGCACATTGCCCCAGAAGAAGCTCGCCACGGCGAAGACCCCAAAGACCACGACTGCCCCGACGACGGTCAGACCGCTCTCGACCCCGCTGGCGAACATCCAGCGCGTCGCGTCGAGGATGTTCGGCGAGCTCGAGAGGACGATTCGGATCAGATCTTCCAACAGGCCGAGCAAGGCGACGGCGGAGATCCCGACGAGGATCGGACGCTGGAACCGACTCGGGATCGAGCGCAAGATCGCGCCGGCGACGCCTCCGATGGCGCCCATCGCCAGCATGACCCC
>DATIPT010000061.1:0-6646 GCA_035471625.1 Anaerolineales bacterium | reverse complement strand
TGACCAATCCAAGACGGTGTAGGTGCAAAATTCATCGTAGACCTGGTAGACGCAATCCTGCACGACCTCTCCGTAGCCGCTTCCCTCATCGATCGTGTACGGAGTGCCACAGACTTCGGTCGCGATCGGGGCGGGGTTGTCTTGCGTCTCGCGGTACTCCAGGCGGCAAGAGGCGTCACTGGCCTCGGACGGGAGGTCATCGCGCCAGGATGTCGCCTCGACAGGGCTGAGCGCTTCAATGGCGATCGACCGCTCCCAGCGCACCCGTTCGACTTCCGCCTGGAATTCGTTTCGCCTCTGGCCGAGAAACAGGAACGCCGCCGCCCCGATCAGACAGACGGCAGCGGCGACGCCGCCGAAGATGATGCCCGGCCCGCGGCGAACCCGGGATGGAGTGGCCGGTTTGGGCGCACTGGAAGGCGCCGCCGGTTCCGTCGGCAGGGCCGAGCCGCAATTGGAGCAATTCAGCGCGGTGAGTGGATTGGCCGTTCCACATGCGGGGCAGGCTCGAGTCGCTCCGGAGGGTGCCCGATGGGCCCCGACCACGCGCCCGGCTGTTCGGGCCTGGCCTTCGGCCAAGTCTCCACCGCAAGCTCCGCAGAACTTGACGCCACCGGGATTGCGGGAGCTGCAAAACGGACAGTGAATGTCCGGCCCGGCTTTCGCCCGGGCGATCTCCGCCGAGTCCTTGATCAGTTCAGCTTCGGGCGGTTGTTCGAATTGCACATCTTCGGGCTGTGGCCCGCCGCAACCGTTGCAGAACTTGTTAGGCCCCGGATTCCGGGTCGCGCATCGCGGGCAAGTCCAGACCAGCTTCACGTGTCCGACAGTCTTCTTGGCCATTGCCGATCGCCTCCTCCACCTGCCTGTGCGGCAAGGATAGCCGCTACGCGTCGAATGTGCCAGGCATTCTTTGGGACCATCCTTCTCGCCGTCAACCTCTTCCGGACCTCGGCAGCTTCCCGGTGATAGACTTGCCCGGGTCACGGAGGGCGATCCTGGGCGAAGGCGCAAGAACTCCAACTGGGACAGCGGATCGGAGGCGGGCGCCCCGGATCCGAGTTCACCGGCTGGTGCATGCCAAGAATCGATTCTTGGCAGAAATCGAGAACTTGGCCCGATTTCAAGACGTCTCGGAGACTCCGCTCTGGACGTGGAAACAGGTTGATGATCTGCGGAGCCGCATCCAGGAGACGGTCGACCGGATCACCGTTCAATGCGGGGAGCAGGGGATCGGGCCGGGAGAGTTCCCGGCGCCATCCCGGCGAGCCTTTCAACTCCTCAGCTTCCTCAGCGCCGACAGGAACCTTTCGGCCCACATGGAGTCGTTGCGACGGATGCTGGAGGCGGATCCAAGGGTGGCGCCGAGACTGGACCACGCAGGGTTTCTCTACCGCTACGAACGATCCGAAGAGCGGATCGTCCTCCAGGTGAGCGAGGGCTTCATCGGGGCGCCGGAGGAAGTCCTGGCGTCCCTGGTCCGCCTGGCGGCACCGTACACGCGCAAGCGGGTGCCGCGTGAGACCGTTCGACGCTACAGCGAGGGCCCGGCCTTTGCCAGGGCGATCCAGTCGATCGAGACAAGCGGAGGGGCGGACGCCCACGTCCCGACGGGAACGTGCCACGACCTGGTGGAGGTGTTTCTCTCGGTCAATCGCGCCTATTTCGGTGGAAAGCTATCCCGGCCGCGCCTCCGATGGTCGGAACGCAGAACCTATCGGGAGTTCGGGCACTACGAGCCGGCCACCGACACCGTGCAGATCTCGCGAACCCTGGACGCCCCAGAGGTGCCGAGATTTGTCCTCGAGCACGTCATGCACCATGAACTGCTGCATCGATGGCTGGGCGCGGAGAGCAGGCCGGGCCAGCGCCGCTACCACTCCGCCGAGTTTCGGCGCGCCGAGCGCGCCTTTGAGCGGTATGCGGAGGCGGAGCGGTTCCTGCAAAGGGTCTCGGAGCGGCGCGCGAGCTAGGGGGGTCTGGAGGTCGTCCCGGGCCTTGGGATCCTTCCCGGACTCCCGACAGCGTGCCTTGTGCGCCGACGGGCCGGCCCCGCGGCCGAGAACCTGAGTCCGGAGGATACTGGCCTCGGTGGTCAAGTGGCGTTGTCCATAGTACCGCCCTAGGTATTGCTCAAGGTCCGGCGGAGGCCCTTGCCGGGTGGGTCTGGTTGTCCGTGATGTGTCCCACGACCATCGCGGCAGGTCAGGGCATGGGCCCACCGCTGGCGGATCGCGTGGGCTGGTGAGACGCCAATGAGAGAATGCGCGCAACCGGCGGGCGCGTCGTATAATGCCGCCGCCCTGGAAACCCAACCCATGCCTTCTCCTGATGAGACGCAGCCGCATCGGACTCGAAGAACTTCGACCGCCGCGCCGAAGGTGAGCCGCGCGAGGATGCCCGCCTGGCTCCTCGCGGTGCTCGGCGTTGCTTTCGTTCTGGCGCTGGTTGCATCGGCCGTTCTGGTCCATCTTGCGGTTCGGGAAACGGTCATCGGGCTCACCTTCACGGGTCTGAATCCATTCCAGCCGTCGGTTGGGAACCTTCCCGGCAGAACGCCCGAGCCGGGGGAGACGGTGGAGCCGGCCGCCTTCGCCACCCCTGTCCCCTGGAGCGGCGCGGAACGGGTCACGATCCTGTTGATGGGCTTGGACTACCGCGACTGGATCGAACGCCGCGGCTATCCGCGGACCGATTCGATGATGCTGGTCAGCATCGATCCGATCACCCGCCAGGCGGGAATGCTCTCCATCCCGCGCGATCTCTGGGTCGAGATCCCGGGCTTCGGCCACAATCGGATCAACACCGCGTACCCCTCGGGCGAAGTCAACAAGCTCCCCGGAGGCGGAGCGGCACTTGCGATGCGGACCGTCGAGTCGGTGACCGGGGTTCCGATCCAGTACTACGCCATCATCGAGTTCTCGGCCTTCGAGCGGATGATCGATGAGATCGGAGGCATTGATGTCCTGGTTCCCGAACGGATCAAGATCTCTCCGATCGGTCGTCTGAGCCGCTGGCTGGAGGCGAAGCCCTATCACCTGGATGGGGCCGAGGCTCTGGCGTACGCCCGCGTGCGCAAGGCTGCGGGCGACGACTTCGGTCGTGCCGCTCGCCAGCAGCAGGTGGCCCTGGCCGTCATCGACCGCATCGTCGGTTTCGACGTGCTCCCGACGCTTCTGCCGCGTATCCCGGCGCTCTACGAAGAGCTTCGGAGCGGAATCATCACGAACATGACGCTCGATCAGATGGTCTCCTTCGGATGGACGGCGATCCAGATCCCGAAGAGCGACATCCGGCGCGGAGTGATTGGTCCTCCCAACATGGTTGGCTTCCACACCCTGCCCGACGGGCAACAGGTGATACGACCGGTTCCAGACCAGATACGGATCCTGCGCGACCAGCTCTTCACCGAGACGAGCGCCATCGGGCCATGACCAGTTCCGATCCCACCCGTCGAACACGGTCCGCCGGCGCGCCGCCGGCGGGGCCCGACGACACCCAGCCACGCCGGGCGATCCGGCCCGCCGACCGTCGTCCATGGCTGCTCCTCGGGGCGGTCGGGGTGATCGCCCTCCTGGCCTTGGTCTTGGCTGCGGGCACCGGGTATACCTCCGCTGTTTCGTCCGTCCAGCTCACCCTGGCCGGGCAGAGCGCCTCGGCCATCGACGACCAGTTCAACCTGGGCGTCGAAGACCTCCTGGCCGGGCGCTTCGACCTGGCAAGCCAGCGCTTCGAGTACGTCCTCTCGCTCGATCCGGGGAGAAGCGACGCCGCAGAGCTTCTCGAGCGGGCACGCGAAGCCCTCTTCGAGCCGACGAGCACCCCCGGTCCGACCCCGACGCCGATCACCCCGACGCCGACATTGGACGTGGCCTCGCTCGACGGTCTGTTCGGCCAGGCCCAGGTGGCTTTCGCTTCGAATGACTGGGGCAGGGTGATCGAAGCCGCCCTCGTCATCCGTTCCCGTGACCCCGACTACCGGCGAACGGAGCTTAATTCGCTGCTGGCTCAGGCGCTCCGGGCGCGCGGGGTCCAGCGAATCCTGGCCCGAGACTTTGAACTCGGGATCTACGATCTGGCGCTCGCCGAGCGGTTCGGCCCGCTTGACGGCGGCGCCGCCTCGTGGCGCAACACGGCCGCCTTCTATACCTTCGCCAATTCGTTCTTCGTCGTTGACTGGGCGCGAGCGGCTGAGAACTTCGCCTCGCTGTGCAACGGGGACTTGTGGGACGCGTGCTTCAAGTACGCCCGCGCCGCAATGGAATACGGCCACCAGTTGATGGCTTCAGGCACGCCGTGCGCCGCTGCGACGCAGTACGCCAATTCCCTGAACACGCGCGCGAATCCGGCCCTCGAGCCGACTGCGACCTGGGCGGCCCAGAGTTGCTGGACTCCCACCCCGTCTCCGACAGGGTCGGCGACCGCGACTCCCACGATCACGGTCAGCCCAACCGTCGGTCCGTCTGCGACCCACACGGCCACCTTGCCCGGGGCGGCGAGCGATACCCCCACGTCCACGCCGTCGCCTTCACCGACCTCGAGCCCAACCTCCACCCCAACCGAAACCGCGACGACGGGCTGATCAGGGCCCTAGAGCGAGAAGCCCCAGCCGCCCGGCCGGCAGTGCGGCGGGTGCGCTCCATGCGCATAGACACGCCGCAAGACCAGAGCATTGGCTCCCTCAAATCGGTGTACAATCGGTCCGCCAATCAGACCGGATTGGTCCAGTATCGCCAGGAGCCGGACGCATGGATGCAAAGGGTGGTCTGCAACCGTTGGGAGCCCGAGAGGACCTAGCGCTTTCGCGGGAGCAAGTCGAGATGTTGCTGGCGCTGGAGCAATATGACCTGTGGTTCGTCGAAGAGCGTCTGGCCCGGAAGGATCGGTTGCCTGTGGATCGAATTCCGGGCGCGATTCTGGAGTTCAAGCGCTACATGGCCCTGGTCGGCCTGGGCCATCGCGGCCTGGCGATGGTCAGCCCCGAGGTCGACGACGTGTGGCACGCCCTGATCTTGTTCACCCGTCAGTACGCAGACTTCTGCCAGCAAGCCTTCGGCACCTTTATCCACCATGTACCCCGCACGAGCCGTACCCCGCTGCCGGAAGACGGTCGGGCGAACTTCCTCGCCGCGTACGAAGCTGTCTTCGGCGATCCTCCGACTGCCTGGTACCCGGCTGTGCAGACCGCCAAGGAGGCTAGTACAGAGCCTTCCGGCTGCGGCACCGAGGACTGCGTCGACGGCTAGCCGCTACCCTTTCCAGCCAACGGTGCGAGCGGGGCCGCTGCGGTGAGCGGCCCCGTTGGCTCTTGGGCAGGAAGAACCATTCTTGGAAACTTCGACGCCTCTTGACCTCTCCCGAATCGGACAGGTCAACCTCCCGGTCCGCGATTTGGATCGGGCGATCGCCTTCTACCGCGACGTCTTGAAGATCCGGTTTCTGTTCCAAGTGCCGCACCTGGCCTTCTTCGATTGTGGGGGATTGCGACTGCTGTTGGACGCCTCGGGGGAGGAAACGCATCCCAGGCGGAGTTCGATTCTCTACTTCGTCGTCCCCGATCTCCGGAGGTCAACACAAGCTCTGCGTGTTCGCGGGGTTCGGATCGTCAGCGAGCCGCACCTGGTTGCCCCAATGCCCGATCATGACCTGTGGATGTCCTTCTTCGAGGACAGCGAAGGGAACACCCTGGCCCTCATGAGCGAGGTGCGCCCGCCGCAGGGCCCCCTCAGTTGAGCTGACTCGAGTCTTTGGACGGCGCCCCAGGACCCTGTGGTACGATAATGCGATTCCACGCTGGAGGAACAAGCAACGCTATGAATGCCAACAAGCCCATTCAACGCGCCACGTTCATGGCTATTGCAGGCGGCCTGATCCTGGCAGCTTGCGCGACTCCGACGGCCGAACCGACCGTCATGGTCGAGTCCACCATCCCGGTTCCGCCAACGGAGGCTCCGCCCGCCACGAGTGTCCCTGTGGCGGTCTTCCCGACGGCGGCGGCGGGAGAGCCGGCTGCCGTCGCCAGCCTCAACACATACATCTACGGCGGCCCCGGGACGAACTACGTCGTCTACGGGGCGTTCTTGGGAGGGACCAGCGCCAGGGTAGTCGGGCGCGCGGAAAACGGCGCCTGGTGGGCCGTGAGCGTGCCTCCGGCGCCCGGGGAGATCGGGTGGGTCGACGGAACTCAAGTAAGCGTCTCGTCCGTCGATGGTGTACCCACGCTCCCCACGCCGCCGGTGCCGCCGACGACCGCCCTCGTGCCCCCGGCGCCCGGGGACCCGCAGGCGATGGCCCTCGTCAACACCTTTGTGCGAACCGGTCCCGGGGCGAGTTTCCCGGCCTTTGGCGTGGCCGAGGCGGGAGCCTCCGGACGTTTGATCGGGGTCAGTCAGGATGGCCTGTGGTGGGTCGCCAGGCTCGATCCGGCCGTCGTCGGGACGGGCTACGGATGGGTTCCCGGCGAGACGGTTCAGGCTGGCAACACGGACGGACTACCGGTGATCGAGTCGCCGGCCCCGCCGAATATTCAACCCCCGCCTCCGCCACCCGCCGGAGCGCCTTCCGCCACGGCGATCGAGTACGTCAACGTTCGTTCTGGGCCGGGCACGTGCTATCCGGCCTACTTCGTGGCTGCTCCCGGAGCGAC
>DATIPT010000060.1:0-5375 GCA_035471625.1 Anaerolineales bacterium | reverse complement strand
GACCGAGGGCGATCTTCGTTCCCTCTTCGCCGAATACGGCACCGTCGACTCCGCTTCGGTGATCACCGATCGCGACACCGGCCGGTCGCGAGGCTTCGGATTCGTCGAACTCGCCGACTCGAACGCCGGCGCCAAAGCCATCGAGAAACTCGATGGCAACGAATGGAACGGTCGGCGGCTGTCGGTCAACGAGGCGCGTCCCCGCGCACCCCGTCGATAGGGGGTGCCATTGGTGCAGCAACCTCGCATTCACCCAGACACAGCCGCCGACTTCTCCGCGCAGGTCATCTGATGGCGCGCGGACGAGAGGGCATGGCCAAGCGCGCCCGGGAGCAGCGCCGCCAGCAACGCCAGGAAGCCAAACAGGTCAGACGAGAGACGATCGCCGCGGAACCGAGCGGCCCCGATCCCCAGGACGAGGCTCGTCTCATGGAGGAGTTCCGGCTCTTGAGCGAGCGACACGCGGCAGGGTTCTTGAGCGAGGCAGCCTTCGCGACAGAGCGCCAGCGCATCTTCACCCAGCTGGGCATCGAGACCGGCGAGGACTGATCGACCAGGAGCAGCGGCCATGACCCGAAGACGGCCCGGACGAAGCGACGGTTCCAGGCGACGGTGCCTGACCTGCGGTCACCCCGAGGTCGAGCATCGCCAGCCGGAGGGATGCTGGGTGCCCGCCTGTCTGTGCGACACCTACACGGCGCCGCTGGAGGAACGCAAAGGCGACTGAATGCGAGCCCCGAGAAGGGCTGTAGGCGGAGGCTTTGAGAGTCGGACTACCAGAGCTCGGCCTGCTGCATGGTCGAAGCCATTCCGACGTGGGCGCTCGATCACCAAGCCGCCTGCCTCGCCTTCGCTTCCATGCCCGTCGTGTAGCTTCCCGGCCCTGCCAGGATGGGACCGGCTGTCACTCCGACGGCCGGCCTGGAGGCACTCATGGGAAGCAAGGACAAGGGCGGCAAGGGCACCAAGAAGCCGGCCGCGAAGAACCTGAAAGAGAAGCGCCTCGCCAAGAAGGACAAGCGGGACGCCACCGCAGCCAAGTCCTCCAAGATCAGCTGAGCCGTCGCTCGGACGGCCGCGTCTATCGCGGAAGCACCGCCCGCCGGCCAGGTCGAAGGCGGGAATGGTTCACGTCTTTTCATCTCGCGACGGGCGCAGCGCGCGGTGGCGCCTGCGTCGCGGGCTCACGGCAAGCCGCGGCGGGGTCCGGGAGAGACGCCGCGACTCGGAGCCGGGTTGCACGCAGCGGCAATCTGAAGCGACGCAATTCCGGCGAGGGTCGACTCACCGCCCCGGCCCTCGTCGACTGTCACGGGGCCAAGGGCGTCGCAGGTGGCGCCGGTATCCGGGTCGTACAGCGCCATTCCGGTGTCGTTCAGGCCGAAGAGCCACCTCGCCGCCCGGCAGGCTCGTACCCGCCACACGGCGTCATCGGTGATGACCCAGGCACGGTGGCAGGCATCGGCCATCGCCCAGGCTTCGATGGGTGCCTGGACGAACCCTGGCCGTGACTCGCCGATCGACCAACCGGCGACCGGAGCGAAGCTGAAGTGGTTGCCGCTGGTCTCCACATCGACCAGCCACTCGAGAAGCCTCAGTCCGTTGGCTACCAGCCGCCGGTCACCGAGAGCGGCACCGGCCGCCATCAGGGCGTCGGGGAGCCGAGCGTTGTCGTAGGTGATCCGATCTTCGGGCCAGGGGATTGTGGTCCTGGTGGCGTCGGCGATCACACCGGACGCGCGCTCGAGCAGGTCGCGGGCGGCCGCGTGCTCGGGGTCGGCCGTCAGCATCTCAACAGCACCCAAAGAGGCGTAGGCATTGGCACGCAGGCGCGTCGATTCGAACGATGTACACGTCGAGAAGGCGTCGTATCCGGCGCGACGCATCCACTCGGACGGCGCCGAGTGCGCAGCAGACCCGAGCGCCCACCAGGCCCGGCCGTGACTGTCGTCGCTCCCGACCCCGTCTTCCCATGTGCCGTCGGCCGACCGGCGGCTGCGGAACTCCCCCGTTTCGGTACGCGCCTCGAGAACGAACCCGAGGTAGGTTGCAGCGAGGTCGGCCAGACCACCCGACGACGCCGCCTGCCGCGATACGACCACCAGGGCCCGAGCGTTGTCGTCCGTACGAAGGCCGTACTCGACCGGACCCGTCGACACACGGGCGCGCTCCCACAGTCCTGCCCGGCCGGTGAGCGCTCGAAGGTGATCGAAACGGGGAGCCGGCAGGGTGGCCTGCGCCGGTACCGACGGATGGCGGGAGGCCTCGGCCCGGTCATCCCAGGACATGGCACACTCCTGGTCCCTCGTCGGTTTCCCCGGTGCCGGTTCCAGGCTGGTCCATGCCGGTCGTTGCGCCCGACAGATGGTGGGCTTCGAAACCCCGCGTCGCTCGAGCATCCCGTTTCTCGAGCACCCTCCGGATTCCCCGCTCGCCTGAGGCGGCCCCGTAGCCAGGTCCGGCATGCAGATCGAGCCGGATCCGGGCGGGTGACAACGGACGCCCACAGGCGATCGGAACACTGCAGGTCTCTGGCTCCACGGCGGCCTCCTTCGATGGGGGCACGCCTGGAGGCGACGAGCCGGGTGGCGATCACTCATCGAGGGAACAGGCAGCACGCTCGGAAACAGCGATTCACCACTGCGAGAAGTGAAGGGCGACTGACGGTCGCGAATGCAGCGTACCGGGCGCCGGCGGCTACCGAACGTCGAGATGATCTGTCGCTCGGCCAGGAGGAACCAATGCCTGCGACGCCCTCGAAGTCAGCCCCCGTGCGATCGACAGGTCGAAGCGACTCGACGGCAACAGGCCTGCCATGCCGGAAGCCTCCCGGGATCGTTTGCCCGCCGTAGGCGACGCCGTCCGCTACACGTCTACCGAGTACAGAACGACCGGATCGGTCACGCCCTTCAGCATCCGTTCGCCGAGGAGCGTCGCCGAGACGCCCTCCTTGTTCCGGACGTTGTCGAACACGACGCTCGAGATGCCGATCTCGCCAGGCCCCATCTCGGCCTGGATACGGGCGGCGATGTTCACGCCGTCACCCAGGACTTTTCCTCCGTCCCGGTTGACCTCGCCGAGGTGGATTCCGACCCGAATCTGGTACCGGCCGTCTTCCGAGACGGCGCGCTGGACATCTCGCGCCGCGGCAACGGCGTTCGATGCGCTGTCGAACCAGACGAGCATCCCGTCGCCAAGCTCCTGGATGAGATGGCCCCGGTGCTGTCCCAGCGCCGTTCGGTGGATCTGTTCGTTGGTGGAGACGATCCGAAGGGTCTCCGCCTCGTCGGCACCCATCAGTGTCGTGAACCCGACGATGTCGGAGAAGAAGATCGCCGCCAGCCGTCTCCCTTGGGCGCCGCCACCCGTCCTGATCGCCTCGTCGAGGAAGTGCCGCTTCCCGTTGAGGGCGTTGGTGTACTCGTCCCGAGAGAGGATGTTCTCACCCAGCTCGAAGTCGGTCCGCAGAAGATTGTCGAAGAATGCGGTCAGCCTCTCTTCGCTCTGCATGACGTATTCGCGCATGAAGCGGGTGTCGATGTTGATGCAGATCGCTCCCACGAGTCCGTAGTCCTGACGGAAGATCGGCATCGTCGTGCACTTGAACTGACGGGAGCCGATGTTCAGCTCGTAGTTCACCTTGTCCTCGCCGCGCTGGCGGCGGGTCTTGAGGTCGAGGACCAGGTTTGTCGCGCCGGAGCCGATCGAGCGCCCGGTGACAGCCGCATTCTCGATGGCCACGAGAGAGCGCGATGGGTTGACGAGGTTGTGCAGGAGGATCTCGATGCCAGTGTTGGGGAACGAGCGCCCGATCTGGTTGACGATCCGCCGGTAGTTCTCCAGAAACTCGTCGTTGTCGTGCACGACGGCATCACCGTCATATAGGGCGTAGAGAGCCTTGTAGCGACCGAGCCGGTCGGTGGGGAAGGTTTCCCTGACGAGGTTCTGCTCCCCGATGACGATGAGCTCCCCCGCAGCCCGGTGGTTTCGCTGGCCGAGGAAGTGCTGAACCGCGGTGTCGAAGGCGTCCGGGTCGAAGTGGACGTGGCCTGCCTCGTCGGTGGTGAAGGGGTAGAAACCGTACTCCTCGAGCCGCTGGAGCTCTGAAGCCGGGGCCTCGGCCTTGGGAGACGATTGCGAGCGCCGCCGGCCTCCGAACCAGCCGGCACCGGCCGCGGCCGCAGCGATAAGCAGGCCAAGGACGACGAGGGCGGGCTCCATCGGGGCATTCTACGTTCCGGCCCATCGTGCGGGTCACGCACTGCCGGCGCTTCGGCAGCCGACGGCCACCCCGGTGGAGACGGCGATGGCATGACGGACCCCAGACGGACCCCGGCAAGGACCAGGTCAGGGGCGGATCATGTCCTCGACAGACCGGGCGATCGCCGTGTCGAGAGCGGCGACGGCCGACAGCCTGGCGGTGAGTGTGACGCGTTCGACGTATCCCGCGTCGAGCAATGCTCGACAGAACTCCCGGTCCTTCGGTCGACCGGCGATCGCCTTCGAAACCCACAGATCGTGCAGCTCGAGACACCATGCCACCACTCCACCGGTCGCCGGTGACTGATATTGGATGAGGCGCTCCCGCCAGCCGTCGGGGAGGACTGCTGTCTCGGCCACTACACCCTGCACGTAGAACCCAAATGACTGGTGGAACATCGAGGCTTCCCCGATCGAGCCGTCGATCAGATCGGCCTGGGAGCCGTCGTCGTCATCCAGGGCCACAACGTCGATTTCGACCGAACGCAGGGCCGCCTCCGGCACCTGGCCCTCAATCGACCCATGAACCGCCTGGCTGCCGATGACAAGGATCTCGTCGACATCGAGAATGCTCCCGGCGGCGCGTATCGCATGATCGAACTCCTCGCGGTTCATCGACCTGCCTCCGTGGCCCGGAACTCCGCATACACCGAGGCCCTCTCGCTCGGAGATAGCACGCCGGCGAACGGCGTCACGTGACGAAGCTCCCGAGCATGGATCCCCGGGTCGAGGAGGACTTCCACGATCTCATCGACTGACCGCGCGAGAATGGCCTTCCAGTCATCGAGCAGGGCACCAGCGTGCTCATGTCGGCTGCGCATCACCTCCAGGTTGGTCCTCGCTTTGTCGAGCACCTGGGCGGGGTCCGCCTCCAGGTTGGCGGCGATGGCACGATGCAGTGCGAGGCTCCGTCGGTCTTCCCGCGTCAGCCGCGGTACAAACCTGACGCTCAACTCGAGACCGAGGGCGCCGGCGATGCGGGTGAGCGTACGCAGGGTGGGACTCTTGCGCCCCGACTCGTAGGCGGCGATCGCCGGTTGCGACGTCCCCGACGCTGTCGCGAGTTCCGCTTGCGTCATCCTGACCCGCTTCCTTAGCTCCCGAACACTCGACAT
>DATIPT010000059.1:0-4307 GCA_035471625.1 Anaerolineales bacterium | reverse complement strand
CGGGCGCCGATCAAGGTAACCCAAGGCGTTGGGCAGCTGCTAAAAGGGACGTTGCGGGTCACCGGGACCGTCATCGCCATTGCACTTGAGCAGGCGCCACAGATCGCCCGCGAAATCGTGCATGAGAAACTGCGCGAGCTGCGGAACTTGCTGCAGGGAAGAATCGACCTGGCTTGGGACAAGGTCGCTGCCAAGCTGGGCCTGCCCTTCGCAGTCTGGCTGCGCAGCAAGATCGATCCAGCCTTTGTGCGGCTGCGAGACCGAGTCGTCCGGAACCTGCTGGGCGAGGGCCGCAAGACGCCTTCTCCGGGTGTGACCGAGACCGTCGAGGAGCAAGACGAATCGACGGATCGCCCGGGATACGGCAACTGGGAAGTTGAACTCATGACCGATGAGGCCTCCTGCTACGGGGGTTTCGTCTGGATCAACTACTGGACCAATCTCCCGGCCATCGAGCGCGGCGGGGACAATTGCCAGCGGGCTTTGGACCTGACCCACCATGTGGACTTCTTCTTCGAGCCTGGAGTGGGGATTCCACTGTCCTTCGAGCTGGACTCACGAAACCTACGTGGAGGATTCGACGTCCGTTCGTTCGACAATCCCGCACCTTGGGAGCAGGTCGAAGGGACGGTATCAGCAGAGATCGAAGGCGGCTGGGTTCGGCCCCGGGCGGATGGTCGGGGATGGGAGTTCGGCGGAGAATTCGAGACAACCGTGCACGGCCTCGTCGGCCTGGAGTGCTGGTATGCCCCCGACGACCCCATGGTCGCGGGCTATTTTCATTGGATCGCCGACGACAGACAGGTTGTGGTCCGGACCCCGTTCCGTGGCTCAACCTATCAATATGTGGAGGGGACGGGAGAAGAGCCCGGGCGTGTCACGCCAGGTGGGACTCTCCAGCTGACGGTCGGCACACCGTACGAAGGAACCTTCCCTTCGGAGCCGATGCTGGAGGCGTGGTGTGAAGATCAGTCGCTTCCGGCCGAGTTCCCACCGCCAGTGCCGCCGGCAGCGGAATAGGGGGCAAACTACGCGAAACCGACTTCTGAAGAATCCCCGACGTTGAGCGAGCGGTACCGCCCGAGCACCCGGGCGTCGCGCCCGATCAGGGATTGCGAGAGCATCGTATCGACGATATGCGAGCCGGCGTCGACGATCGAATCCTGCAGGACCGATCGTTCGATGACGCAGCCGGCGGCGATCGTCACGTACGGGCCGACGACCGACTGGCTGACCTCGGCGGTTGGGTCGATCGAAACCGGCGGGATGATGACGACGTTCGCCCGCCCGGCAGCAGAGGTCGAGTTGTCGCTCCCGTGCTCGAGCAAGTAGCGATTGGTTTCAAGCAGGGCTTCCGGCTTGCCACAATCCAGCCACACATCCACCGGCTCGACCCGCATTTCCAACCCCCGTTCGAGCATGACATTGATGGCATCGGCCAGGAAGTATTCGCCCTTGAGCTGTGTGCCGCGCTGCATCTGCTCGTCGATGGCGCCGATCAGGTCGGCCGCCTCGCGGAAGTAATACAGCCCCACCAGTGCCAGGTTGTTGGCCATGTCGTCGGGCTTCTCGACCAGGCGATGCACCCGGGTGTTCCCAGCCAACTCGGCCACCCCGAAGCGCCGAGGATCCGGCACGGCCTTGACGTACGCCACGGCGCCGTTCTTCTCTTCGGCCAGGCGTGAGAGATCGGCTTCCACCAGGGTGTCGACGAAGACCATCAGCATCGGGCCGGTCAGCCCCTCGCGCGCCAACCAAATGGCGTGCGACTGCCCCAGCAGTTCGCGCTGCTCGATGTAGCGCGCCCGCAGCTGCGGGTACGCCTGCTGGACGTATTCCTCCACCTGGCGGCCCAGGTACCCGACAATGAAGATGACCTCCTCGACGAAGGGGAGCGTGGCGAACATGTCGAGGACGTGGCCCAGCACCGGCTTGCCGGCGACGGTCACGAGCGGCTTCGGCTTGGACCAGGTGTGCGGCCGCAGACGGGTGCCGTAGCCGGCCATCGGGATGACGACTTTCATCGCGCTTCCTCCTGTGCGCCTCGGTGCTGCCCAGGGGCGCCGGGATGCCTGCGGTGCCAGTCGGTCTCGTCTTGGTAGGCCTCGCCCAATCGTAGCAGCAAGCCTTCGGAGAGGGGCGGGCCGTTCAGTTGAATCCCGATCGGAAGCCCGGCGGAGTCGAAGCCGACGGGGAAGGCCAGGCCCGGGATTCCGGCCAGGTTGGCGGGCAGGGTGAAGACGTCCTCAAGATACATCGAAAGTGGATCGTCGCCGTGCCCGCCGATCGGGAACGCCGTCGTCGGCGCGACCGGGCAGGCCAGGACGTCGACGCGCCTAAAGGCGCTTTCGAAATCCTGGCGGATCAGGGTGCGGACTCGCTGCGCCTGGCCGTAGTAGGCGTCGTAGTAGCCGGCCGACAGCGCATAGGTGCCGAGCATGATCCGGCGCTTGACCTCCGGGCCGAAGAACTGGCCGCGCGTTTCGAGATACTGCTCCAGGATTGGCGGGGGTGATGCGGACTGCGCGCCGGCTTCCCCGGCGGCTTTGGCCCGCGGCCCGTAGCGAATCCCGTCATAGCGCGCCAGGTTGGCCGAGGCCTCGGCCGGGGCGATGACGTAATAGACCGGGAGCGCCAGGTCGGTGTGCGGAAGGCTGACCTCTTCGACGTGCGCGCCCAGTGAGCGGAAGGTCTCGACGGCACGGCGGACGGCGTCCTCGACTTCAGGTTGAATTCCCTTGATGAAGTACTCGCTCGGCACCCCGACGCGTACGCCGGACCAACGGACGTCGGGGTCGGATTGTAGGGGCGGCGCCGACAGGCTGGTCGAGTCGAGCGGGTCGTGTCCGCTCATGATCTCGAACAAGGGGACAAGGTCGGCGGCCGAACGCGCCAGGGCGCCGACGGTGTCGAGGGACGACCCGTAGGCGATCAGCCCGTAGCGCGAGACGCGGCCGTAGGTCGGTTTAAGTCCTGTGACGCCGCAGAACGAGGCCGGTTGCCGGACGGATCCGCCCGTGTCGGTCCCGAGGGCGGCATACGCCAGGCGCGCCGCGATGGCCGCCGCCGATCCCCCGGACGACCCACCAGGGACGCGATCGAGCGCCCAGGGGTTGCGGGTGACGCCGTAGGCGGAGTTCTCGGTCGAAGAGCCCATGGCGAACTCATCGGTGTTCGTCTTTCCCAGGACGACGGCGCCCGCCGCCGTGAGGCGCGCGACGCTGGTGGCGGAGTACGGTGGCCGGAAGCCCTCGAGGATGCGCGACCCAGCCGTCGCCGGCAGACCCTCGACACACAGCACATCCTTTACGGCGATGGGTATGCCCATCACTGTCGGGAGCGTTTCGCCGTCGCGCCGCGCCTGCGCCAGGCGGCGGTCGGCGGCGGCCGCCTGCGCCTCGGCACTCGCCGGGCTCACGGCCAGGAAGGCGTGCAGCGACGGATCCTCCGCAGCGATCCGGTCGAGGCAGGCGCGGGTCAGATCCAGGGAGGAGACCCGGCCGGCCTGTAGCGCGTCGGCGGCCTCGAGCAGCGACAGTTCGGTGAGCTCGGCCATCGGAGACGTCAGGGGTCGAGGATCGGCGGGACGAGGAACATCCCGTCGGAGACCGCCGGGGCGTTGGCCAGAGCGCGGTCGCGAGCCATGGTCGGGCGCTCGACGTCCGGCCGAAGCGGCGCTTCGGAGGCCTGGGCGCCGGCGGTCGGCGGGACGGAGGCGGTGTCGACTTTCTTCAGGCGGTCGGCGTAGTCGAGGATCGCCGAGAGCTGATCGGTGTAGCGCCGTTCCTCGTCAGAGGTCAATCGCAGACGCGCCAGGCGGGCGATATGACGGACTTCTTCGAGGGTCAGGGGCATGGCGCGGCGATTATAGCAGGCGGGTGGAGGCCGCCGCTGAGCGGTCGGACAACGTCGGCAGTGGCTTGGCTGGGATCGAAAGGTTCTCAGTTGCTGCGACGGAGAAGGCCGACGTCAGTCGGGCGGCCAGACGAGCGTGATTACCGCCCCCAACTCGTTGACCGCCACGTCGACCATGCCGCCGCGCGGGTAGAGATGCCTTCTCCGGAGGGCCCACGCCGCGCTTTGAGGGCCACGCCGTGTCGGGAGGCGGGGACGAGGGTGAGCACGGGCCACGCGGAGCTTTGGCAGCGGGGTTGTCGACGTCGCCATCGGATCCTGATTCCATTGTAGGGGGCAGCAGGGCCAGACGGCCTTGCGTGCCCCCTACAGATTGGGGCTTGTACCCCCCGAACGGCTAGATCAAGGACTCTGGGGGGCTCGGGAGCGGCGCCGGGCTACTCGGACGTGAC
>DATIPT010000058.1:0-15137 GCA_035471625.1 Anaerolineales bacterium | reverse complement strand
CCCGGGAATATGGGAGGCCAGGTATTCTCCCGGTGGCAGTTGGTCTTCCTCCTCGACCGAGGCCAAATCGAAATACAGGTCTTCGAATCCTGCCGTATGGGTCATCAGGTGTTTGAGGGTGATCGGCTGTGGATAGGTATCCGGGATGGGAAAATCGAGGTACTCGTTGATATCGGCATCCAGGTCCAATTTGCCCTGCTCGACCAGCTGCATCACCGCCGTCCAGGTGAAAAGCTTGTTGACGGATCCGATGCGAAAGACGGTCGCATCGGGGTCGACCGGAATGCCGTTCTCTAGGTCGGCGAAGCCGTAGCCCTTGGCGAAGAACAACAAACCGTCCTTGACGACGGAGACGGCGGCTCCGGCGATGTGATGCTCCTCCATATCTTTGGCCATGAGCTCGTCCAGGAAGGCCTCCAGTTCGGCCGGGTCGGTCGGGCCCTGGGCTGGCGGGGACGTAGAGGGTCCAAGTGCTCCCAGGGAGACATCGGCCGGCGCGACCTCAGGAACGGCCGGTGCGGCGATCGCCATGGTGCTGTAGCCGGCGAGCAGCATCGGAGCCAGGATCCCAAGAACGGTCAAGAAGGGGCGTGTCTTCATGGTTCGTTTTCTCCTTCCTCATCCAAGGAGCTCAAAGTTGATGTCATTCTGGGGCGCAGCGGAAAGAAAAGAACCACATGATCATGTGGTTCCTTCATGAGCCGGAATGTGGTCTTGCCGGGGGCCTAGATTAGCTGAAGGTGACGAGCTCGCTCGACCGCCTGCGCCCGCTTGTTGACCTGAAGCTTGCCGTAGATGTTCTTGACATGGAACTGGATGGTATTCAGGCTGAGGAAGAGGTGGCGTCCGGTGTCTTCGTAGCTCAGCCCCTGCGCCAGGCATCGCAGGACTTCGAGCTCGCGCGGGCTCAAGAGCCGCTCGCGCTCGCCCCCGGGTTCGGCCGTCGGCGGCTCATGGCGCAGGCCGTCCAGAAGGCGGTTGGCATACGCCAGCAGGGGCTGGTCGGTCGAGCGGGATCTGAGTTCCCGCAAGAGTGCTTCGAGCCAGTCGCCTTCATCCAAGAATACCCGCAGTAAGCCGGTCGGCGCAGCCGCCCGCAAGGCCGCTTCGAGGGTTTCGAGCGCCTCGCGCGTCCTTCCCTCAGCCAATTCGAGCAGGGTCCTGGCCAGCGCGATTTCGACGACCCACCCCACGAAGCCGTGGGAGGCAGCAAAGGCATGTGCCTGCTTCAGGGCGGCTTGCGCGCTTTCCACCGGCAACGGCCCGGGGTTGCCCTTCGCCAGGTGCGCCAGCACATGGGCGGCGTTGATCTGGTACTCGAAGATCGATGAACTGAGGGGGTCCACGCCGGCAATCGCCGCCAGCTGGTCGAACGGGACGTCCGCCTGCACCAGCCAGGCGGAGGCCTCCCTCTGCACGCCCGGGTCCTCCGGCCAGTGACGGAGGGACAGACGGTGGCGGAGCGCCTCGGCGTATAGAGACCCCTCGGGCCACGTCGCTCCCAGGGTCCTGGTGATTTCGATGACGGCCGGTAGGTCCCCTTGAATGGCCCGCAAGCGCGCCATGCCCGCATGGCCCTTCTTGGGGGCGATAGCCTCACCGATCCAGCGGACCAGGTCGAGCCCTTCCGTCAGGGCCTGCTCGGCTCCTTCCAACTGGCCGAACTCCAGCTGGAGGTTGCCTTTCAGGATGTAGAGGGCGCCGATCGGGGGGAAGTACTGGCCGGCGACGACCCGGTTGAAGCGCTCGATGTTCGCCTCGCACATCTTGAGCGCCTCCCGAAGGCGCCCCTCCAGGATTGTGCAGATGATCAGGTTGGTGGGCCCGTAGATGGCGGCGTAGAAATTCTTGCCCGCCAGGCCATCTTCGAGGGTCTGTCCGAACGCCAGGCCGGCGGACTCCAGGTCCGCCTGCGCCAGATATCCGTAGCCCATGTTCAGGGCGGCCGTGCTGCGGATGCCTTTTTCCTCCGGCGGCACTCGGCGCAGAGCTTCTTGGGACGCGGCGATGAGCCCTTCCGGTTTCCGTTCCTTCAGCGCAGGCATCCTCAGCTGGAACGCCCGTATGGCCGCCGTGTGCCCCGCCACGCGTTCGCGAAGCGCCTCGTCTGCGTTCGCCTGATCCAGGGCGAGGTCCGCGGCTTGCAGTGCTTGCTCGACCTCTTCCAGCCGTGCACCGCGCTGGACCAAGACCAGGGCCCAGGCCCGGAAGATGGACAGCATGGGGGCCGGCTCCAGGATTGTCCGGGGCAGCCGGTCGAACCAAGCCACGACCCTGGTGACTTCACCCTGATACAGCCGAGGAAGGGTGTGCTGCTCGATCAGGCGGGCAATCTGAGACGGGTCGGAGGATTGGAGGGCGTGTTCGACGGCGGCATGGATATCACCCGTTTCCTCGAACCAGCGGCTGGCCCGTCGGTGAAGGTCGGGCTTCCATTCCGGGTGAAGGCGGGTCAACTGATTGCGCAACAGGTCACCGAAGAGGTGATGGTACCGGTACCAGCGCCGTTCCTCATCCAGAGGGACGACGAAGAGATTGGCCGCTTCGAGCTGCGCCAACTGCGCCTCGCCACCCGTCCGACCGGTCACGGCGTCGCACAGTGGCCCGCTGAGGCGGTCGAGAACGGAGGTCTGAAGCAGGAATGTCCGGACGGCCTCCGACTGCCGCTGGAGCACCTCGTCGGTCAGGAACTCCAGGATATGCCGGTGGCTTCCGGAGAAGTCGGCGATGAACGACTCCACGTCGGCATGCTTCTGCATGGACAGGGCGGCGAGCTGAAGGCCCACGACCCAGCCTTCGGTGCGATCTTCCAGCGCCGCCGCATCCGCCTTGGAGAGGTTCAGCCCCATGACATCTCGCAGAAAGGCCTCCGTCTCGTCCTGGGTGAACCGCAGGTCACGGGCGCGGAGTTCCGTCAGCTGGTCCCGGGCTCTCAGCCTTGCCAGGGGGAGATCGGGATCCTCACGGGTCGTCAGCACCAGGCGGAGTTGGGAGGGGCGGTGATGGAGCAGGGACTCCATCACTTCCAGCGTGGTCGGATCGGTCAGCAGGTGGTAATCGTCCAACACCAGGATGAGCGGTCCGCTTCGAAGGGCGATCCGGTTGAGCAGCGCCGTCAGGGACTTCTCGATGGCCGGACGTTGAGCTGATCGGGAGGCGCTGAGCAGCGGCGAGCCGAGGTCCTCGTCCACCTGCCGGAAGGCCGCCGCCAGGTAGGACATGAAGCGCGCCAGGTCGTTGTCGGAATCATCCACGGACAGCCATGCGGCGGGCACGTCGGTTTGCCCGAGCCAGTCGATCAGCAGAGTCGTCTTTCCGAATCCAGCCGGCGCCGAGACCAGGGTCAACCCTCGACCGGCGTGCAATCCGTCATTCAACGATTGGACCAGGCGAGGGCGCGGAACAAGGCTTGGACGGAGGGGAGGAATCCGTACTTTGGAGGTCAGCAACCCTGTCGGCACCTTTTCCCCCGGCCAAAGGTAGTCGTGCGTCCTGTGGCCCCGCGGTGGCGTGGAGTGCGCCTTGAAGGAAGACCCCGGCGGGGAAGCCGGCTTGACCGGCTCGACTCATCCCGGTTGGATCTACGCGGTCATCCTACGCCCCATGTCCTGCACGCTCCAGCAGGGAAGCGAAACCGCCTAACAAGTGCTCGGCGGCTTCGGTCTCTGAGGCATCGCTTGGCGGAGAGGGTGGGATTCGAACCGACGGTGGTCCTTGCGGGCCACAACGGTTTTCGAGACCGCCCTATCCACTCTGGCACGTCTCCGGATGGGAGGATTATACCAACCGGTCTGGAGCTTCGCGGAAGCTTCAAGCTTCCGGGAAGCTTGCATGAATGTGGGCGGCGAGAAAGGCGGCGGTGGCCTCCAATGGGATAGGCCACGCGTAGAGGAATCTCACTCCAGGGTGGGCCCGGCGGGCGCGCTCGATGGCGGAGGGGATGTCGTGCGCGGCGTGCTCACCGCCCGGGGTCAGCATCGGCGTGACGACGATGACTTCCTCGGGCGACCCCTCCGCCGCCCTAGCAAGGGCCGCCTCCACCGTGGGGTCGCAGAACTCATTGAACGCCACGAGCACGGGCGCACCGGCGGCATCGCCGAGAGCGTTCCCCAGTTCATGGGAGGCGGCGTGGAACGGGTCGTTCTCGGGGGTTCGCGGCCATGAGCGCAACCGCCGTTCAAGGTCGGCATAGCGGTCGGTGATCGAGAGGTCCAGAGGCGCGTGTTCGGCCTGAGCATGCAGACGCATGAACTCCGCCATCTCGGCCGGGGGAAAGTCGCGCGGAGGCGTGCCGTGCATCGCCAGGATGAGGATACGTTGCATCATCTCTCTATGGGAACCGGGGTCTCAAGAAGAGAGCCGGCGCGGCGGCCGAACCACGAGCGAAAGGCCCGCGCCCAGAATGCCCGTGATCGCCACGGCGGCGGCCGGGTGGACCATCGGGATGGCGAACATCATCAGCAGGTACCACAGGATGTAGAGACCGATGTGCAGCGTCATGAACCCGAAGAAGTAGATCAGGACGAAGAGCTGGACCCCTCCAAGGAGAAAGAAGAGCAGATCCAGGAGGAAAGCGGCGCCGCGACGCCCACGGATGAGGAGCCAGAAGAACAGGGGAAGGAAGAAGACGAGCGAGAACGGATTCGTCAGGAACACGAACAGCGCCGCCAGGCCGATGACGAGGAATGCCAGGCTGCGGATCGCGGCGTGTGATGCGGTCTGGACGGACGGCCCAAACCTCGCCGCCAGGCGACGGCCAAGCGCGAACATCAATCCCAGGGCGACGATCCAGATGATGATCGCCAGCCAACGAGGCTGGGTCTGCACGGGGTGCTTCGTCGTGGCGAAGTAGTAGGTGAACTTGTCGAGCAGACCGACCGCGACCAGGAGATACAGGACAACCACGGACGCCGCCAGCGGCAGCCACAGGCTGAGAAAGTGCGGCAGCGCCGAACTCCAGGCGCGGGTCTTCTCCAGCAACGAGCGGCGGTCGACAAGGAACGCGCTCGCCAGGAATAGGCCGATCGGGATGAGGAAGATCAGGGTCAGAGGCAGGCCGCGCAACGTAGTGGCGGAGGCCTCGAAGTAGAGATACGGGCCGGCCACACGGGGGAATTCGTCCATCTTGAGGAGTTGACGTACCAGTGCTTCCGTGACGAGCCCTGCCTGGCCGAGGCTCTCGGCGGACTGGTATTCCAGGGTGTCGTGCGGGCTGTGATAGGTCTCCTGGTGCAACGGTCCGAGTTCCGCCGGATAGGTTCCGGCGAAGCCGAAAGAAGGGATCCCGTCTTCAACGAAAGGACCCTCATCCATGAACGCCAGGGGGACGGCCTGGAACAGGGCCTGGGCAAATACCGGGAACATCGTGGGGACGCGCAGGTCGCTGGCGGCGCGCGCCGCTTCCTGGGCGACGCGTTGCAGCCAGACTGGGCCATAGCCGCGGAACCGGCCGCGCGGGTCCATCTCCAGGCCGGTGTAGAGCTCCTTGCCGATGTTGTCGAGGGAGACGGCGGCCAGGATCTCCTCTGGATCTGGGTGGGTGTCGAGGTAGCGTGCCGTCCCGGCGTTGCCGTACTCCTCAGCGTCGGCGAAGACGAAGACCAGCGTGTAGGGCGGGGTGCCCTCGGAGGCGAAGATCTCGGCCAACTGGACCAGGATCGAGATGCCCGATCCGTCGTTGTCGGCGCCCTGGACGGTCATCGGGGCCTGGTCGTGGTGGGCGGTGAGAACGATCTCCTGATCAGAGCCCCCCGGCAGAATACACACGGCGTTGTGGAGCGGGATGACGCGGGAGAAGTTGACGAACTCCCAAGCATCGATGTGGCAGTTCAGGCCAGCCGCTTTCAGGCGGTCGGCCAACCACTCGGCGGCCAGGAGGTTGTTGGGCTCGCCCGAGTCGCGGTTGGGGAAGCGGGTGACGAAGTCGGTTTCGATCGCCAGCGCCGTATCCCCGGAGAACCGTAGGTCGCCCGGGTTGTAGGTGATCTCGGGGGTTTCGACCGGCGTGCAGGCGGCCAGCAGGAACACAGCCCCCGACGCGAGCAGGATGAAATACCTCTTCATCTTCATCACTCCGTGATGGTGGAGCCTCCGCATGGGGGCGGCCGGTTCCAGTTGATTCTGGGGGCGGTTGCCTACGCAGTCAAATTGGCAGGGCCGCTTCTCGGCCGATAGCCATGTTGTCAGGCGACGGTCTACCGGAGTGGCGCCCCGGATCGCCGTGCCGCCCGGGGTGGCCTTTCCCGGTATCAGGAAGGGCGCCGATCGATGCGATCAGCGTGCGGCTGAAAGGAGCGATGCGTACAACGCTTCGTGTTGCTCCAGGGTCTTCTCGAGGGAGTGCTGCTGGGCCATCCCCAGGGCCGCCAAGGAGAGGGCCTCGCGCCGGGCCGGATCTTTGAGGATGTCGACGATGCGTTCGGCCATCCGTCGGACGTCGCCCGGCGATACGAGATAGCCGCAGCCCGGCGTTTCGACGAGTTCCGGCATCGACGTCGCCCGCACGGCGACAATCGGCAGGCCGCAGGCCGCCGCCTCGAGGACGACGATCCCCTCCGATTCAAGATCGGAGGCGATGACGAATAGCGCCCCGGCCCGATAGAGGTCGGGCAAGTCGCCATTCGGCTCGACGAACCCGATGAACCGACTGCGGTCTCCAATGCCGAGATCTTCGGCCAGATCCTCGACGTCTTCCCGGCGACTTCCGTCGCCGATAACGACCAACTGGGCATCGACCGACGCCATCGCCAGATGGGCGGCCCGGACGACGTCGTCGACGTTCTTCTCGCGATCGACGCGACCGACGTGCAGGATGATCGGTCGCTCCGGGTCGATGCGGTAGCGCCCTGCCAGGCGCTGGCGCTCGTCGGGCGAGGTGGGTCCGGGGCGGAACCGGTTGAGGTCGACCCCATTGCTGATCACAACCGCGCCCGGCCCCCCGTGCTCATCCACTTGTCGGGCGGTGTATCGACTGGGTGCGATGACCGCCTGGCACTGAGAGATCAGGTCGGAACCGAAGGCCCACAAGGCCGACTCCACTAGCGAACGCAGGCCGGGGAGATCGGGGACCTGAGAGGCAGGATACATCGGAAGGGCGTGCGCCGTGGCGATCAGAGGGATCCCGCGTTCGTGAGCATAGCCCGGCATGACCATCGCCCCCAGGAAGGGGTCATGCAGGTGGAGAACGTCGGGCTGGAAGGTATCGAGATGCCGTTCGACTTCGTCGCGCGACCACCACGACCACCGCTGCCGGCGGCGGGCCGGGGTCGGCATGGACGACAGACGCACCAATCGCACCCCATTGCGGGTCTCGGTGTAGGCATCGCCGCGATCGCTCGCCGAGAGGACCAGCACATCGTGGCCGCGGCCGGCCAGTCCCTCCGCCAGATGGCGCACGGCAACGGCAATCCCGCTGACCATCGGAGGGTACGACTGGCACACCAGGGCGATTTGCATCAGGCTGCCAGGGCCTTGGCCCGTTCCACCTCGACCTCGATCCGCTGCATGGCTTCATCGGTCGCACCTCGCAGCGCGTCCGCCGGCGGGACTTCGCCCTCGGGAAAGGGCGTCCAGGGTTCGCCGATCGAGACGTAGCACGGCCCGCCGATCTGCCACACTCCGACGGTCCGACGGTTGTAGTGCTGGCTGCGGAAGACTCGTCCGTACTTCGTGGGGACGTAGAAACCAACCGGAACGAGCGGCGCGCCGGTCATGGCGGAGAGCTGGGCGGCGCCGGTTCGCCCCTCGTGGAGTCCGCCGCCGAGATCCCCGTGGCTGAGCTGGCCCTCTGGATAGACCAGGACGTGCCAGCCGCGCCCGAGCGCGTCGGCGGCCCGGGCCAGGATCTCGGCGCGACGACCGCGGGCCACCGGGATCTGTCCGGAGCGCGCCAGGAGCCATCCGAAGAACGGGATGGTGAAGGCCTCGGCCTGCGCCAGAGACTGCATGCGCTTGAAGGTCAGCGCGACGATGAACGCGTCGCTGACGAACGCGTGGTTCGAAACGACGATCACCGGCCGGTCGGGTATGTTCTCGCGGCCGATGACCCGGATTCGACCCATACACAGGAGTCGATAGAGCCAAAGGAATGCCTTGAACACCGGCCACAATCGGCCCTTTGGGTCGTACCGATCCTGCTTGGGCAGGGGCACGACGTAGTCCTCGGGTCGCGGGGGGGCCGTCAGCGGCTGTGTCATGGGGTCCTTACGTCCTTCCGAGACCGTGTTCGAAGGCCGTCTGTCCGCAGGGAAGTCGTCCGCCGGCGGTCGGCGAGGCCGGCTACAGATCGATCTCGTCTCCCTGGGCCGGATAGAGGACATCCTCCGCCCCGGCCTGGCGCAGGCGCTCGCCCAGAGCAGACGCCGGTCCAGCTTCGCCGTGAACCAGGATGACCTTCTTGGCCCTGGGCAGGGTAGCCGAAGCGTATCGTATCAGGAAATCCTGCCCGGCATGCGCCGAAAAGCCCTGCATGGAGACGACTTCGGCGTGCACTTCGTGAGTTTCGCCGTAGATGCGGATCTCCTTCCGGCCCTCGAGCAGCCTTCGACCCAGCGTGTGGGGGGCCATCCACGACGTCAAGAGCACCGCGTTGCGTGGATCGCCAATCGTGTGGCGGAGATGATGCAAGACCCGGCCGCTCTCGACCATTCCCGAACCGGCGATCACGATCAACGGCCCGGTCATGTCGTTGATCGCCTTGGACTCTTCGACGTTGCGGGTGTAGCGCAGGTGGTCGAATCCGAACGCCGTCCCGTGGGGGTCCGTCTGCAAGAAGCGGTGGGTCTCCTCGTCGTAGTCCTCCGGGTGGCGGCGGAAGACATCGGTGACGTCTGTGGCCAGGGGACTGTCGACGAAGACTGGGATCCGCGGGAGATCGCCGCGGTCGATCATCTGGTGCAGCGTATAGACGATGAGCTGCGTCCGTCCGACGGCGAAGGCCGGGATGACGACTTTGCCGCCGCGGTCGAAGACGCGTCGGAAGAGATCCAGGCAATCTTCGGCGCAGCGGTCGAGTGGATCGTGGTTCTTGTCGCCGTAGGTGCACTCCATCAGCAGGATGTCGACGTCCTGTGGAAGGACCGGATCGCGCAGGATCGGCGTATCGGGGCGTCCGATGTCGCCTGAGAACATCAGGCGCAGGGAACGTCCCTTCTCCTCGAGGTCAAGGACGACGCCGGCGGATCCCAGGATGTGACCGGCTTCGATCAGCCTCGCCTGGGCCCCGGGGACCGGCTCGAATGCTTGGCCATAGGACTGGCGAGACAGCCGCCGGGTGGCCTCGGCTGCGTCGGAGACCGTGTAGAGCGGACGAACCGGCTCGTCGCCCGAACGCCGCTTCTTCCTGTTGAGGTACGCCGTATCGGCTTCCTGAATCTCGGCGGCGTCCTGCAGGAGGAGGTCTGTGATGTGGGTCGTGGAGGGCGTAGCATGGATCACCCCCGGGTAGCCTCTCCTGACCAGGTTGGGCAGGTTGCCGCAGTGGTCGAGGTGTGCGTGCGAGAGGACGACAGCGTCGATCGTCTTCGGATCGAAGTCGAACTTGAGGTTGCGCGCGAAGGTCTCCTTGCGGCGGCCCTGGAACAGGCCGCAATCCAGGAGCAGGCGCTGACCGTTGAGCGAGACCAGGTGCCGCGACCCCGTCACGGTTTGGGCCGCCCCGTGGAAGGAGAGCTTCATGCGGTATGCCCCGTGGGGCCGTCGGTGCTGTCGAGGGCCGTCAGGATGGCGCGCCCGTAGGCCTGGAACCGGGTCTCCAGGGGCGCCATCAAGTCGTGGAGGGCTTCGAGGCCTCTGGGGTTGGTCCGGGCGATTTCCCAGGTCACCTCGCGCGGCAAGATGACATCCGACTCGACGCCTCGCGTTTCGGCGACCCGCCGGCGCCACTCCCGCAGGCGCTGGAAGCGGACTTGGGCCGCTTCGTCCTGACCGCGACCGGATGGCCGGGAGGGCGGCGGGGCCGCCAGGCCGCGTTCCACCGCCGCCAGGATGGAGTCGGCGTGCCGCGATCGGGTTGACGATGGCACGGAGTCCAGCCGCTCGAGCGCCCGGCGGGAACGGGGCGAGGCCTGGGCAAGACTCATCAGGGAGCTGTCGCTCATGATCTTGAACGGGGGACAATCGCGGCGCCGGGCCTCCTGGTCGCGCATCCGGTAGAGCTCGCGCAGGACGGCCGCCTGGGATCCGTTCAGGCGTCGGGCATTGGCGACCTTCCAGAACGGATCATCGCCGTTCTGTGGCGTGCCGACCAAAGCCGCCCGAGAAAGCCGCAGGCATTCTTCGCTGGCCTCGTCGACCCTCCCGGCGACTTCGAGCTCGGCGGCCAGCCGATCGCGCAAGGCCAGCAGGTAGTGGGTGTCGAGGCGGGCGTAGTCGAGCAGCGAAGGCGGTAAGGGCCGCTTTCCCCAGTTGGCCCGCTGGTGGCGCTTGTCGAGCCGGACTCCGAAGGCCTCCTCCAGCAGATCGCCCAGCCCGGTCCGGGGATGGCCGAGCGTGCGCACGGCGACGCGCGTATCGAAGATCGGGGCCACCTCGAAGCCGAAGTCGCGGTGGAGGCAGGCCAGGTCGTACTCGGCGGCGTGGAAGACCTTCTCGATCTGCGGGTCGGCCAGCACCGGGGAGAGCGGATGGAGGTCGGAGAGGATGAGTGGATCGATCAAGAAATCGGCCTCGGGGGTCGAGACTTGGATCAGACACACTCGTTCCTGGTAGGCGTGCAGGCTGTTGGACTCGGTGTCGACGGCGAGACGATCGTGGCGTTGGAGCTCGGTGACCAGGTCGCGCAGGCCTGAACCGGTTGTGACGACCTGCGGAGGGGATAGCGGGACATGCATGAGCGAGATTATAAGACGTCGCCCGGTCCGTCGGTGGGGCGACTGACGCGACGTCGGGGTCTCAGCTTCGATGACCCGAAGGCCGGTCGGCGGCGCCAGCGGCCGGTCTGATTGACTCTGTTTGGGAAGTGTGATACGAATAGCCGGCTCCCCGGGGCTCGGTGACCACGGGAGCATTTCGTCACAAGGCCACGCTGGAGGACATCGTCGATGACGGAAGCGGCAGCCCCCGCCCCGGCTGGTGTAGAGGCTCCTCTGCCACTCTCCCGCCGGGAGTTCCTTTATTACCTGTGGGGAGTCTCGATGGCGGTGGCCCTGGCGGGCGGAACCGGCGCGGCGATCTGGTTCGCCCTGCCGCGGTTCAAGGAAGGCGAGTTCGGCGGCGTCGTGACGATCGACGTCGGCGCTCTGCCGCCGGTCGACAGCCCCCCGGCCAGCTTCGCCGACGGCCGGTTCTGGCTCGTGAACATCGGCCCGCAGACCGCGACTGACCCCCGCCAGCCGACGGACTACGCGGTACAGCCCGGGATCAAGGCCCTATACATGGTTTGCGTTCACCTGGGGTGCCTGTACAAGTGGGTCGAAACCCAGGACCGTTTCGAGTGTCCGTGCCATGGATCGAAATACCTGAAATCGGACGCGCGCATCGACGGTCCGGCGCGTCGTAACCTGGATGTCTTCATGATCGAGGCGGTCGACGCTGGCGGGAATGTGATCGCCCGTACGGAACCGGTCCTGGGGAACACCCAGGGAAGCTCGGTGCCGATCACCCCGGAGGTTGTCGTTCTGCGCGTCGACACCGGCCGCAAGATCGTCGGCGGCGCCAACACCAAGCCGGGCGGCGGGATCTAGCGAGGGCGCATCATGGCCATCTTCCGTATCTACCTGCCCTTCCTGGACGACGTCAAGGCCAAAGGTCTGAAGACCGCCGTCCGCGACAAGTACAGCGACGTCGTCACCCGGGTCACAACCGGGATGAACCCGACCGACGTCCGCATGTTGCTGCGGGACGATCCGGTCGGGCGGCCGAACCCGCGCCTCAAGCCGCACTCCGAGAGCTTCTGGTTCCATATGAAGCCGACGTACTACCACCAGATGATGGACGGCTTCTACCCGACGTTCCGCCTGGGCTGGCTCTCGACCTACTTCTTCGTCTTCGAAATCATCACCGGCATCGCCCTGATGATCTTCTACACGCCGTCGCCGCTCTCGGCCTACGACAACATGCGCAATATCCTGTCGAATGTGCCGTTCGGCGATCTCCTGCGCGACCTGCACAAGCTGGGCGCCGAAGCGATGGTGGCGGTCGTGGTGCTGCACATGCTGCGGACGTACATCACCGGCTCCTACAAGAAGCCGCGTCAGTTCACCTGGCTGACCGGGGTTGTCCTCCTGGGGGTGACGCTGATCCTGTCGTTCTCGGGCTATCTACTGCCCTGGGATCAGCTCAGCCTGTGGGCGGTGACGATCGGGGCTTCGATGGTCGAGGCGGCGCCTCCCGAGATCGTCGGCCGGACGCTCAACCTGCTGGTTCGGGGGGCACCCGAGTTCGGCGCCAATGGCCTGCTGCGCTTCTACTTGCTCCACGTCGTCGCCTTGCCGGCGATCGGTGTGATCGCTCTCGGTGTGCACTACTACAAGGTCATCCTCCACGGTCATAGCTTGCCGCCGGAAGCCGAGGCGATCGGGGAAGACACCGCCAAGCGCGTCCCGATGGAGCATCGGGTGTACTTCATGCCCAAGATCCTGACCCGCGAGTTGTTCTACGTCACGGGGCTGACCGGGCTGATGATTTTGCTGGCGACCTTCATCTACAATGCCCCGCCGCTCGAAGCGCACGCCGACCCGCTGATCACGCCGCTCCACATCACTTCCCCGTGGTACTTCCTGTGGCTGCAGGGGATGCTCAAGATCGGCGACAAGGTCCTATGGGGCCTGATCATCCCCACCGGGCTGGTCGGGATGATCTTGCTCCTGCCGTACTTCGAAGTCGGACCGAGCCGCCGCTACGGCCACCGGCGCGTCGGCCTCTCGGCGGCGGCGCTCTCAGTGGCGGCGCTGGCGATCCTTTCGTTCATGGGATCGCCCTGGTACCTGGTGACGTCCTCCCCCGATCAAGAAGCCGTCGCCGCGCTCGTACCGCAGACTCATCCGGGCCCGCTGCGCGAGTCGGAGTGGGGCGAACTCGATTTCGGGACCTACCAGGCGGGCCTGTGGGACACCGCCCCGACACCGGCCTTGCGCGAGCTGCTGCACATCTTTGATGAGGAGCTGGCCAAGGCCGATGCGCCCGAGCGACGGGATGTGCAGGGCTTTATGGTCATCGAGGATTGGCAGACCGACCTCAAGAAGGTGACCTTGCGAGTGGTTTGGACGAATCCCGATGGGTCGCCTCACGAGTTCAGTCAGTCGGTGTATCTGCACCGCGACAGCGAGTACGCCGGAGGCTGAGGCATGAAGGGCAACATCGTTCTTGGTACCCTCGCCATGCTCGGCCTGATCGGCGCCGTGGCCCTCGTCGCCGTACGGGAACTGGACCGGATGGAGACGGCACAACGGGCCTATGATGCCCGCGCCGTGGAATCGGGTGCCCTCGAGTTCGAGAACCGCTGCCGGCCGTGTCACGGCCCGCAAGGCGGAGGCTCACCCTTGGCGCCTGCCTTGAATTCCGCCGATCTCTTCGATGGATCGCGGCTCCAGGCCGCCGGGTACACGGGGACGGTCGAAGACTACGTGCGCGGCGTGATCGCCGCCGGCCGCCCGATCCCGAGCGCCGGGACGAACTATCCGCAGCGGATGCCCACCTGGGGGGAGGAATACGGTGGTCCGCTGCGGGATGACCAGGTCGATGCCCTCGTGCTGTTCATCATGAATTGGAAGGATCGGGCGCTCGCCGCGGGCGGCGGCGCTCCGGCAATCGCGCCCGATCAGGCCGTCGGCACCGATGTGGCCCAGACCCTGCCGGAAGGCGACCCCGAAAACGGCAAGATCCTGGCCGAAGGCAGTCTCGGCTGCGCGGCCTGTCATCTCCTTTCGAACGCCGGGCCGGCGTGGACCGCCGACGGGGCCAATCCCGGGATCGCCACGCGGGCCGGCGAACGGCTGGCGGAAACCGGCTACGCCGGGCAGGCGGAGACGCCGGACCAGTATCTCCTTGAGTCGGTCGTCAATCCAAACATCTACTTGGTCGACGGCTTCCAAGCGGGGATCATGCCGGCCAACTTCGCCACACGCCTGACGCACCAGGACGCCGCCGATCTGATCGCCTACATGCTCACGTTTGAGTGATCTCGCCGCGCGGGGCATCCCCCGCGGCAGGACTGAGATGCGCCCGCGACTCCTCCTCCCGCTCCTGATCGCCGCATTCGCCCTCAGCGTGGCGCCGGCCGCCCTGGCACAGGAGGGCGACGGCGACCCCGACCGAGGCGGCGAGTTGTTCGTCGCCAACTGCGCTGTATGCCACGGGGTCGATGGGAAGGGGCGCGTTGGAGCCAGCCTCGAGGCGTTCCCCGGGATCGAACCGGGGCCGGCCCTCGAAGCGATCATCGCCGAAGGCGTCGCCGGTTCGGTGATGCCGGCCTGGGGGGATACGTACGGCGGTCCGCTCACGGCCCAGGATGTCCGCGACATCGCCGCCTATATCCTCGGAGCCTTCGGCGGGACCGAGCCGATCACGCCGCTGCCGACCTATGTCGCGCCGGCCATCCCGGCGTTGCCCGATATCGAAGGTGACCCGGCGAGCGGATCGGTCGTGTACCAGGCCAACTGCGTCATGTGCCACGGGGAGCGCGGCGAAGGGCGGTTTGGTGCCTCCTTGGCCAAGGCCTGGCCGTCGACCGAGCCGGACATCTACTTGCAGCAAGTCGTGCGCCAGGGGATTGCCGGCTCGATCATGCCGGCCTGGGCACAGGCTAACGGCGGTCCACTGGCGGACGCCGAGATCGCCGACGTGGCCGCGTTCGTCCAGACGCTCGAACCGGCGCCTGTGCCGACCCCGATCCCGGAACCGCTGCCACCTCTGAGCGCCAACGTCACGCTGATCCTCCTGGGCGTGCTTGTGGGTTTCGGCCTCGTCGTCCTGGTCGTCTACTACTTCCGCTCCAAACCAGAGTAAACTCACGGGGTCCCCGCGCCGCCTGTGAACCGAGGCCCGGGGCCTACGGTGGTGCTTCATGATGTCCGTCCCACGACGTCTTCGGTACCTGTGGATCGCTCTGGTCGCCCTGCTCTTCGTGGTGTTGCCGTTGGCGGCAAGCGCGCAGGCCGCCAATCGTGCCGAAGTGGTCTCCGTCTCCCTCTGGCCCGAAT
>DATIPT010000057.1:0-3124 GCA_035471625.1 Anaerolineales bacterium | reverse complement strand
CCTTCACCACGCCCGTGGTCGTCGATTTCTGGGCGCCATGGTGCGGTCCCTGCCGCACCCTGGGGCCGATGCTCGAGCGCATGACGATTGAGGCCGGCGGCGCCTTCTTCCTGGCGAAAGTCAACGTGGATGAGAACTCCGGGCTGTCGGTACGCTTCGGCGTGCGCGGCATACCGGCCGTCAAAGGCTTCCGGCAGGGCGAGGTCGTCGCCGAGTTTGTCGGCGCCCAGGCCGAGACGACCGTGCGCCGCTTCCTCGAACGGCTCGCACCCTCCGAGGCGGACATCGCCCTCGACAACGCCCGCGGCCTCCTGGCGACCCGCCACTGGGACGAAGCCGAAATGGCGTTTCGCGACGTCCTGGCCCAGGATGAGCGGAACCCGGCCGCCGCCCTGGGGCTGCTCCAGTGCCTCTTGATCCAGGGGGAAGGCCTCGAAGCGCAAGCCATCCTGCGGGACTTCCCCTCCGGAGTCGAGGTGGCCGAAGCCCAGAAGCTCGAACCGCTGGCGACACTGTTGGCGGAAACGGAGGCGGCTGCCGGGATGGAAGACCTGGAGCCTTTGGAGGCACAAGTTTTCCAGGCGGGCCGGCTGTGGCAACGCGGCAACGTCGAGGCGGCAATGGACGGCTTGCTCGACGTGCTGCGCGTCGATCGGAACTACCGCCGCGGCAAGGTCAAAGGGGCCTTGCTGGCGATCTTCGCCCTGCTGGGGGATGAGGACCCGCTCACCCGCTCGTACCGGGACGAGCTGGCATCGATCCTCTTCTGAAGCACGATCCTGCTACTCGCTGCAACGAAGTTCACCCTCGCCTGGAAGGCACCTGAGGACACCCTCTGAGTACGTCGCGATGGGTTTGCGATCCAAGAGGATCGTCACTCCTTCGGGGCCGCCTTGCAGCTCAACGTCCGGGAATGGCAGGGAGAGGTTGAAGTTGGTGATCTCCCCGGTCTCGCGGCAGAGACTCGGAAGCGGCCTGCATTCGAGAAGGAGCAACGCAGGCTGCGGCGGGTCGCCGGGAGATGCGTACTCGAGTCGAAAGGTTGACTCGGCCAAGGAACCTGCGGCGCGCGTCTCCGTAGGCTTGCCTTGTGTGCGCAGGTTCGGGCTGACACCAGGCGAGAACGTGGCTGGCTCTGAACGGTGCCTCGCCCGTGCCCCTTCTGCCTGCACCGCACTTCAAGGCCGAGGGCTGGTGCAGGAAGTCCGCGAGGACTACTTCACGACGGTTCCAAGCAGCGCCAGCGTCCCCCAGGTCGTCGGGTTCAAGAGCTTTCGCGTGCCGACGCTCGAGACCATCGACTGCTGGACTGCCTTCCCCGCTAGATCGTTGTCGGAGAAGGAGAGCGCAAAGCCGTAGCGGGCGCTTTCCGATGGCGTCACGCCCATCGCACTCCACGGGATCCGCGCTTCCAGGTCGTAACCGGACGCTGTCTTCACACGGGCGATGACCGTGGCCGGAGACGTGCGGCCGGCCTTGGTGCTCGGATACCACAGGTAGTCCGTCGACGGGTTCGAGGCGAAGTCCCCCGGCGAGAGCCCGATCTGGTAGTCGTCCGCCGACAGGGAGGCTGTGTAGAAGTCGGAGGCCAGATTGGTGTCGATCTGGAGCTCGATCTCGTCGCCCCTCCAGATGTTCGTTCCGGTCGAAGTCTGGACGTGGAGGTCGTCAACCACGCGAGCCGCAAGATACAGATTGGCCTCGTCCCAGCCGACCGCGAACGTGCCGGAGGCGTCGCTGGGGCCCGACCAGTTGGCGGCGCCGTAGACGATGCGGTCGACCTTGTAGGGCAGTGACGGCCAGTCGGAGAGGTTCCCGTCGATCGCCGGAGCGGTGGAGAAGCGGCCCGCTTCCACAACGACGCCGTTGGGACGCGAACTGAGTGTGCCGGCCGTGGCCGTTGGCGGGACGATCGCCGGCGTGACGATCGTCGCCTCGGCGGTCGCAAGCGGCGGCGGCGTTGGGGTCGAGGTCGGGGCGATCAGCGGAGTGGCCGTTGGAGCGAAGACGGCGGTCAGGGTCTCGTTGGGAGTCGGGAAGACGAACGCCGTCGGCGGAGCGGCGCCGGGGATGTCGCAACTGGCCGAAGCCGCCACCAAGGCGATCAAGGGAAGGAACCACAGTCGACGGTGCATTTCAGACCTCCGGACCGGCGGGGCAAGGCATGGGGCGGGTGGGGATCGAACCCACACGAGGTTGCCCTCAGAGGATTTTAAGTCCTCGGCGTCTGCCAGTTCCGCCACCGCCCCGGTCGCGATTGTATACCCGAATGGATCCGGAAACTTCGCCCTGCGTCTGTTGGACGGTGGGCGGGATCTCGTCCTCGTCGACTTGCGGCGGTCAGCGAACTACCCGCACGCGGACTCGAACGCGTTTTCCGGCGGAGGCAGCGGCAGCTCGTCCCCGGGAAGGCTGCGGTCGAGCCAGATCCAGAGGTCGACGTCTCCATCCTGAACCGTCCGCAGGCGGGCGCCTTCCACGGCATACACCCACCGCCCCTCTGGGTCGAGATTGAAATAGGCCCAGTAGGAACACGACCCCAGGGCGCGACATTGGCACAGGCACGGCTCGTTCGGGAAATCGCATCCCTCCCCCTCGAGGCCGCAGACCAGGAGGCCCAAGGGGTTGGTCGGCTCGACCGCAGCCTCGATCTCCGAACGGCGCAGCACATCTTCGCCGGTGAAATCGTCGCCGTCGATGGAAACGCAGGCCGACGTGATCGCGCCGTTCCCATGGACGACAAGGATTGCCGCCTCCCCGGAGGGCGCGGGCACGCGCTGCGCAGTGCAAGCGGCCAGCACGAACAGGCTGGCCGCCAATCCTGCGAGGCGCCTCTCTCGCTGGTATGACTCCTGTGGGGTGGGGTTCATGGCGTGATTCTACGCCAAGCCAGGCGAAACCCAGGTGACGACGATCCGGCGTGCTATAATCCGCGGCAAAGGACCCCCGGATGTTCACGAATCTGCGCAAGGTCCTCGGCGGCGATCCCATCGGCCGCGAGCTCGAACGTTGCGCCGATCGCGTCCAAGCGATCGGAGACCTCGAGTCCGAGCTCCGCCGATTGAGCGACGCCGAGTTGTATGCCCAAACCGAAATGTTTCGGCGGCGATCGTCGGAAGGCGAA
>DATIPT010000056.1:0-7794 GCA_035471625.1 Anaerolineales bacterium | reverse complement strand
CCTTGTCCGCCGCTCAGGGGACTCCCTATCATGATCACCTTTCGCGAAACCCTCGACGGCCTGCAGAACGCCTCGGAACTGATGAAGGGCGCGATGGAGGCCGAGGGCACGGTCGAGCGCACCCTCACCACCCTGGCGGATCTCCGTTCGATGCTCGACTCCCCCCGGATCCGCGAGGCCAAGAGCGCGTCGGAGGTTCGCGACTACATCGAACGGGTCGTTCTGCCCCAACTTATCGGTCTCCACGACGCGCTTGAAGTCGGAACCGAAGACAGCTTCAAGCGGCTGCGCGCCGCCGGGGAGCAGGCCGATCGGCTGATCCTTCGCCTGCAGATGCTCGTCGATGGTTCCGTCGACGGCTTGCTGTAGACCTCCTCCGAAGCAGACCTTCCTTTCCGGCTTGTCCGCATGACCAAGCGTTTCGTCCTCGTAGCGGGGAACATCGGCTCTGGGAAGACGAGTCTCACGGAGCGGTTGGGGGAGCGGCTCGGCTGGATCACCGGCTTCGAATCCGTCCAGGACAACCCCTATCTGGCGGACTTCTACCGCGACATGGCTTCCTGGGCGTTTCACTTGCAGGTCTTCTTCCTCGGCCATCGGGCCCGGCAGCATCTGTCCATGGCGCGCTCTCCCGAATCGGCGATCGTCGACCGATCGATCTATGAGGATGCCGAGATTTTCTCCCGAGCCAGCCTCGAGCTCGGGACGATCACCGAGCGCGACTACCAGGCGTACCGGGCAGTATACGAGCTGATCGTCACCCATCTGCCGGCGCCGGATCTGCTGCTGCACCTGAAGGCTCCGGTCTCCGTCCTGATGCGCCGTATCCGCGATCGAGGCCGGGCGATTGAGTCGGGGATTTCCGAATCCTACCTGTCGCTGCTCGAGGCCCGCTACGAAGACTGGCTGTCGGGCTTCGATCTCTGCCCGGTGCTCACGATCCGAACCGATGACCTGGACTTCGTTCACAAGCCGCGTCACCTCGAGATCGTCATCGACCGGATGTACGCGCGCTTCGCCGGACGGGAAGAAATCGAGTTCCCCAGTACCTGACGGGTGCTCGGTTCCGGCCGTCCGCCTCACAACCCGAGTCGTTTGCGCTCCAGCTGCAGAAGGACAATCGCCCGGGTGATCCGGGCGCGGTTGCGCTCCGATTGGTGCCACCGGCTCGCGCCAGAAGGATGGGGAAGCGGAACATAAACCCTGCCGTCGAGCTTGCGCCGCGTCCCGACGACGGCTTCGAGGGCGGGCCGGTCTGGGAAGAACACATCGATCGCCAGGCGGCCGACCGGGATCACAAGCCGGGGATCGATCAGGCTCACCTGAGCTTGCAGGAAGGGCAGGCACGCATCGATTTCGCCCGCCGTCGGCTTTCGGTCGCCGGCTCCGGAGGGCGCCTTTCCCGGGAAACACTTGGTCACCGACGTCATGTACTGAGTCGCCCGGAACGTCGCTTCCTGAAATCCGGCCTCCGCCAGCCACTGGAACAGCCTGGTGCCGCTCTGGGCGTGAAACGGTCGGCCGGCCGTGAGTTCGTGGATTCCGGGAGCTTGTCCCACCAGCATGATCTGGGCGCCAAGATCGCCGGTGAAGATGGCCGGCGGGGTGATCGTTTGGCCAAGCGCCAGGCACTTCCTGCACCGGCGCATCCGGCGGTGGAGGGCGGACAGCTGGGCCCGCCGTTCGGTGCGATTCATCCGGCGGCGATGTGGTCCCACGCCTGCTGAATCCGCAAGGCGTCCTCTTCCAGGATCGGGCTTTCGCACAGGATCCGGCCGGCGGCACCGGTCTGGACCAGGGCGCGCAGCACCTGCACCAGGTCCAGATCCGAGTCGATCAGCGGAAGGTGTTTGCGTTCCCCCCGGGGGCCGTACTCGATCCCGGAGAGGTGGATGTGCAACCGGCGCAAAGACTCTGGACCCAGGGCGTCCGCATATCTATGGAGAACGCTCACCCAGGTAGCCAGGTCGTTGACCGAGCCGTCACCCGGACGGGCGTGGAGATGGGCGAAATCGAGGCATGGCTCGACCCCGTCGATCGCCTGGCTTAGGGCCAGGACGTCCTCCAGCGAGCCGAGCATCGCCGGCTTTCCCATCGTCTCAGGGCGCAGACAGACTGGGTTCCCGCGCCCGCGCAGCTCGTCGACGCAGCCCCGAAGCCGATCGATGGCGACCCGGACGACCTCGTCGGGACGGGCGGCGAAGTACGACCCCGGATGAAACACGATGTCGGTGGCGCCGGCCAGGTTCCCGTAGTGGGCGGCATCCATCAGGCGCTGGCGCGACCGAGGCCATTCATCCTGGTCGGCGTTGAGGTTGATGTAGTACGGCGCGTGAATGCTCAGGGCGACGCCCGCGTCGGCGGCGGCAACGCGAATGGTCTCACAAGTCTGCGGGGTGACCCGAACCGACTGAACCCAGCCGAGCTCGAGGGTCATCAGCCCGAGCGATGCCAAGTGCTGGATCGCGCCGACAGAGCCTCCCGGCTTGCGAGGCATGCCGCGCGGTGACCCGACGGTGCCGAAGACGAAGCGATCGGGATCGTTCATGGCAGGCGGAGGCGAATCAACGTCGACGCTTCGGCGCGGTCCCCCGGGCCGCCACAGGTCCGAGTTCGTCTTCCGACCGCTCGATCAGGATCCGGCGCAGGACCTTGCCGACAAACGACTTGGGGAGTTCCGGCACGAACTCGATCTTCCAGGGCACGGCATAGCTCTCCAGTCGGCCCCGGCAGAGCTGGATCAGTTCGTCCTCGGTCGCCTCTTCGCCGTGTCGAAGCACAACGAATGCCTTGACCGTGCGCCGCGGAGAGCGTGGCGCCTGCACGCCCACGACCGCGGCCTCGCGCACTTTGGGATGTTCGTACAGGACTTCCTCGACGTCGCGCGGGAAGACCTGGTAGCGCCCGGCGAGGATCATCTCCTTCTTGCGGGCGACGATCTGGAAGTAGCCGTCGCCATCCATCCGTGCAAGATCGCCGGTCAGGAGCCAACCCGAGCGGGTCAGCGATTCGCGGGTGGCCCGCGGGTCGTTCCAGTAGCCCTGCATCACCTGGGGCCCCCGCACCGCCAGCTCTCCGATTTGGCCCGGAGGCAGATCGCGCCCTCGCGCCAGGTCGACGACCTTGGCTTCGGTGCTGGGGAAGGGGAAGCCGATCGATCCGGGCTTGCGGACCCCGCTGAACGGATTCGCATGCGTCACCGGGCTGGCCTCCGTCAGGCCGTATCCCTCGACCAACCGGCCTCGAGTCAATCGTTCAAAGGCTTCCTGGACCTCTACCGGGAGCGGAGCCGCACCGGAGATGCAGGCGCGGATCGACCCGACGTTGTAGCGCCGGACGGACGGGAAATCGCTGATGGCCGTGTACATCGCCGGGACCCCGGGGAAGAGCGTCGGTCGCCGGCTGCGGATGGCCGTCAAGACCTCCTCGGTGGCGAAGCGCGGCAAGATGACCATCGCTGCCGCCATCGTCACCGGGACGATCATCGCCGTCATCAGGCCGTAGATATGGGAGAACGGCAGGATGGCCAGCATGACTTCGCGACCCTCGCGGACATCGGGGAGCCAGTGCCGGGTTTGGAAGCTGTTGGCGACCAGATTGCCATGGGAGAGCATCACGCCCTTGGGCCGGTCGGTCGTCCCACCGGTGTAGATCAGGACGGCCAGGTCGCCCGCGTCACCGGGGATCAGGGGGCGTTCGCGTGGCCGTCCACGGGTCAGATCCCGGAGTCGAACGAATCCGCGCGCCGGAAGGGGCTTGCGCGGGGACCGGTGGCGAAGGCGAAAGGCGACGGCCTTGTGTGGCGGGAGGAACTCGTCGATCGTGGTGAGGACGACGTGCTCGAGGTTCGTCTCCTGGAGGGCGCGCCCGGCGACTTCGGTGAGATCGGGCAGAGTCAACAGGAAACGGGCTCCCGAATCGTCGATCTGGCGGATGAGTTCCTCAGGTTCGGAAAGAGGCGTGGCGAACGCTGCGACCCCGCCGGCCTTCAGGCAGCCGAAGAACCCGATCACCATCTGGGGGAGATTCGGAAGCAGGATCATGACCCGATCGCCGCGCTCGAGCCCGAGCGCCAGGAGTCCGTGGGCCAGGCGATTGGCCTCGCGTTCGAGCGACCGGTAGGAGAGCGTTCGCCCGAAGAACTCGATCGCCGGGCGCCCTGGGAATCGACGCGTAGCCGAGCTCAGAAGTTCCTCCAGGCGGATCTGCGGAATGCTGATCGTGTGAGGGACGCCGCGATCGTAGTGCGCCAGCCAGGGCCGCCTTCTGAGGAGCGAGACGGCCACCGAAGCCCGCCAGGACTTGCGCGGCTCGCCCAGGAAGCGATCGATCGCCCGGTTGACCGCGTCCCGCCGCTCGAGCATCACCATGTGGCCCGAGGCGCCGACGTTGACGTCCTCCGAGGTTGGGATCTCGCGTGAGACCCGCTCAAACAGCGGACGTTCGAAGACCCGATCGCGGTAGCCGCGGATCACGAGGGTCGGCGGGTGCAGCTGGTGCAAGCGGTCCCAGCCATCCCACGAGCGAAGGGTTTGAAAGTAGAAGGACTTCAGGACGTGGGGCGGGGCAGGGATGATCGGGCGCAGCACAGGATAGACGGCGTTGAGCAGCGCAAGGGGAAGGTGCAGCGCCCATCGGAAGTACCAGGCGAGGGGATAGCGACCGGTCGTGGCGATCAGGACCAGGTGCGAGATCCGCCCCGGGTGGCGGAGGGCGTATTCGATCGCCAATGCCCCGCCGAAGCTGTGACCGATCAGCACGAACTTGCGCGGAACGTCCAGTGCCTTGAGAGCATCGTCGAGATCGTCGAGGAGTGTCGCCAGGTCATAGCCGCCTTCGGCGTCTGACAGGCCGTGGCCGCGCAGGTCCAGGGCGATCACGCGGTGGCGGTCGGAGAAATGGGTTAGCTGGTAGCGCCATTGGACGGCGCTGCCCCCGAAGCCGTGGACGAATACCAGCGTGCGGTCGGCCTCTTCCGGGGCGATGTCGATCGCCGAGAGCGCCGAGCGGGGGGCCCGGCCGAAGCGAAGCTCGCGGCGATAGAGTTCGATATCGACCTGCATGCGTCCCCTTTGGCGAGGGGCCGGGCGCTACTCCCTCTTCAGCGACCCGGTCTTGGGGGTTGGCTCCCGCGGCAGCGAGAAGTAGAAGGTGCTCCCCCGGCCTTCGGCGCTGGTGACCCAGATCCGTCCGCCGTGTTGCTCGATGACCGTCTTGGCGAGCGAAAGGCCGAGCCCGGTGCCCTCCACCGGGTTGTTGGGATCCTGAATGGCGATCCGCCCGCGGAAGAGGTGCTCGAAGACTCGCGGGATCTCATCGGGGGGGATGCCCGGGCCATTGTCGGCGACGCTGACGACGACTTCCTCGTCGTCCCAGCGCGCGTCGACTCGGATCTGTCCGCTCTCGGGTGTGAACTTGATCGCGTTGCTCAACAGATTGCCCATCACCGAGTTGAGCCGGTTTGGGTCGCCCATGATCAGGAGCGATTCCTCCGGAGGCGAATACTCGATCTTGAGCTTTTTCTTCTCGGCCAGGATCCGCAAGTCTTCGATCGAATGCCGGATCAAGTCGTTGACTTGGACGGGCTCGAGGGCGATGTTGGCGGTCGACTCGACCCGGATCGTTTCGAGCAGTCCGGTGATGAGATTCGTCATGCTGTCGGTGGCCCGCTGCATCATCGTCAGGGCTTTGCGCTGCTGGTCATTCAGTGGGGCGTCGTGCAACAGGTCGGCGCCCAGGCGGATGGCGTTGAGCGGGTTCTTGAGGTCGTGGGCGGCCGTTCCCAGGAGCTGCGACCGCATCCGGTCGATCTGCTTGAGAGCGGTGATGTCTTGCATGACGGCCACCCGCCCGAATCCCGTGACCTCGCTGACCGTGACATACAAGATTCGCTCGCTTGGGGTAGTGATTTCCATCGTCGTGGGAAGCGAGACGTCGTCGCGCGCCAGCAGGTCCCCGAGCGGGTGATTGTGGAAGATCTCCTGTGCGGGTCGGCCGGTCGCCAACTCGGGGTTGATCCGGAAGACCTGGCCGGCCGCCTTGTTCACCAGGATCGTCCGGCCGGCGCGGTCGGTCAGGACTACGGCATCCGCCGTCTCGACGAGCGTCGTCTCCAGGCGGCTCCGCTCTTCGGTAACCCGCAGGAAGAGATTGGCGTTGTCGACGGCGATGCCGGCCCAGGAGGCGACCGACGCCAGGACCTTCTGTTCCTCCTCGCCGAAGGCGCCGCGAGGATGATTGATGGCTTCGATCACGCCCAGGACTTCGCCCCGGGTCTCGAGCGGCACGCACAGGACGGACGATGTCAACAGCCCGGTTTGGCCGTCGATCGAGCTGTGGTAGAGCGGATTCGACCGCACGTCATTCACGATCAGAGGCTGGCGGTTGCGTGCTACCCAGCCGGCGATCCCTTCTTCCAGACCGATCGAGACGCCGCGGATACGCAACTGCGCTCCGCCGCTGGCCTTCAGGACGAGCTGCTCTCCGGCCTCGTCGAGGAGAAACAGCACGCAGGCCTCCGCGCCCAGCAATCCCTGGGCGTGGCGCATGGCGTTCTCGAGGGCCGTCTCCAGGTCGAGCGTGGATGTCATCTCCCGGCCGATCTCGGCCAGGGTCTGAAGCTGGTTGGCGCGGGCGTCGGCAGTCTCGAGGTGGATGGCATCCTGGAGACCGACCGCTCCGATGTTGATGATGGCTTGAGCCAGTTCCAATTCCTGCTCGTTGGTCCGTCGGCCCGGCTGGGTGTACAGCAGGCGGACGATGCCCAGGGGCGTGTTGCGGGCCGCTAGCGGGAAGACGGTCGCGGCCTGGAAACCCTCCTGGCGAAGCAGCTCTTGGTCGCGGCCCGAACCCAAGGGCGGAGAGAGACTGATTGTCTCGGGTCGCAGGTCGCGCAGGACCGTCCGGGCGACCGGATAGTCCGGCCCCCGCTCGGTGACCAGCGTGACCAACGATGGCTGGGCGCTCTTCCCGAGCTGGTGCCGGAACCGGGTCGTCAGGCCTTCGCCGTCTTCGAGGATATGGAACTCGCACAGATCGGCGCGCGTTGCCCGCAGAAGGTGGGCGGCAGTCTGGCGGATCGCTTCTTGCCGGTCGCGGGTTCCGGTGATGGCATGGGTGGCCTGGTAGAGAAGGGAGAGCTTGCTGAAGAGATAGGACTGGGCTGCGGTCTGCCGACCGAAGGCGAGGACGGCGCCTGCCCGGGCCGCCAGGACTTCAAGGGTTTGGAGGGTCTCGGACGGGAAGGCCTGGCTGTCGTCGTGGGCGACAAAGAGCATTCCGATCGTCTGCCCGGCGTCGATGCACGGCGCGCAGGCGACGGCGCCGGGAGCGAGCGGAAGGCCGAGCGAGCCCTTCTGGCCGTCGGTCGCCACCGCCTTGCGCTTCGTTAGCGCTCCCTTGAGGATCGGGTGCTCGGCCGCAGTCGAGAGACGACCCAGTTCGGAAAGGGAAGCCCCGTGCGCCAGGCGGGGACTGAAGCCGGCTTCGGCCTCATCGAGCTCGAACAAGGCTGCCCGCGGCGAGGCCGTGAGCTCGCAAGTCAGTCGCAGCAGCCCCGACAGCGCCTGCGCGGGATCGCTGTAGTCAAAGGTCGCGGTCGCGGCCCGATGGAGCGGACTTGCTTCAGGGTCTGTGCCCATGCTTTCGCCCGGTCTTCTCCCCAACCCATGGATTATCGCACAGGACCTGCGGCGCGGCAATCATGCGGCTGGTCCTGGGATTCTCACCCGCCCAGTCCGATCCGGATCGCCAAAGGCGGGCCAAGAATCAGGAGCCCGACAGCTGCGGCCGCCA
>DATIPT010000055.1:0-6664 GCA_035471625.1 Anaerolineales bacterium | reverse complement strand
GCTGCTCTCGATGCCGTGGGGGATCGTCTCCCTGGTCGATCTGTACGTCGGATTTGCACTGTTCTCGGGATGGATCGTCTATCGGGAGGAGTCCCTCGTCCTAGCGACCGTCTGGGTCCTGTTCGTCATGGTGTTGGGATTCTTCACGGCTAGCCTGTATGCCTTCCTAGCGCTGCGCGCCGCGAAGGGAGATTGGCGTCGCTTCTGGATGGGGAAGCACACGACATGACCGCGTCCGGCTTCGGCCGGGTCTTGGTGACGGGCGCCACCGGCTATGTCGGCGGTCGCCTGACCGCGCGCCTGCTCGAGGCCGGCCGAGGTGTCCGCTGCTTCGTGCGGGATCCGCGCCGGCTTCACGGCGTGCCGTGGGCCGGCGACGTGGAAACCGTTCGCGGCGACGTCCTGCAGCCGAACACGCTCCTCCCCGGCCTGCGGGGTGTCGATGCCGCCTACTACCTGATCCACAGCATGGGATCGAATGCCGACTTCGAAGACCGCGACCGGCAAGCCGCCCGCAACTTCGCCGAAGCGGCCCACCAAGCCGGCGTCCGTCGGATCATCTACCTCGGCGGGCTGGGCGATCCCGATGCCGAGCTCTCTCCCCACCTGCGGTCGCGTCAGGAGACCGGCGAGGTCCTCGGCTCCGCCGGAGTCCCGGTCACCGAACTTCGCGCCGCCGTCGTCGTCGGAAAGGGAAGCCTCTCGTTCGAGATGATCCGCGCCCTCACGGAGCGCCTCCCGGTGATGATCTGCCCCCGCTGGGTCTACACACGAACCCAGCCGATCGCCGATGCCAACGTCCTCGACTACCTCGTGGGCGTGCTCGACGTCGAGGAAAGCACGGGGAGGATTCTCGAGATCGGCGGGGCCGACGTCCTGACCTACGGTGACATGATGCGCGGCTACGCCCGGGTGCGCGGCCTTCGACGTCTTCTCATCCCCGTGCCCGTCCTGACACCGCGGCTCTCATCCTACTGGCTGCATCTGGTGACACCGGTCGAAGCCCGAGTCGGTCGTCATCTCATCGAGAGCTTGCGGAACGAAGTCATCGTCCGGGATCCGACCGCCCGGCGCCTGTTTCCCCAGATCGAACTGATCGACTACGAGACCGCCGTTCGCCTGGCGCTGGCCGAGTAGGACGCCAGGTCGTCGGTGCCGCCGCGCTCGGCTCCCCGAGGGCGGCTACAGGCGTTGGACGAAGTCCTGGATCCGCTCGAGGGCTCGCTCGAGGTTCTCCATCGAGGTTGCATACGACAGACGAAGGTAGCCTTCGCCGTTGGCGCCGAAGGCCGTGCCGGGGAGGAGTGCCACGCCGGCCTCGCGCAGGATCCGTTCGGCCAGTGCGTCGGACGGCATTCCCAGGCCCGTGATATTGGGGAAGACATAGAACGCGCCCTGCGGCTCGCGGCAGCGGAACCCCGGAATCGCATTGAGCCCGGCCACGACGCGGTCGCGGCGGCGGCGGTACTCGGCGACCATCGCCGAGACCCAATCCTGCGATCCTTGCACGGCCTCGACGGCCGCCAGCTGGACGAACTCCGACGTGCAACCGAAGGCATGAGTCAGCAACAGCTCGACGCGACGCGCCAGAGGCTCGGGCATGATCCCGTACCCCAGGCGCCAGCCGCTCATGGCATAGGTCTTCGAGAATCCGTCGATGATGACGGTGCGTTCTTGCATGCCCGGCAGCGAAGCGATGCTCGGCGCCACGCCGCCGTCGAACGTGATGCGCGTGTAGATCTCGTCCGACAGCACCCACGCCCCGACGCGCTGCGCGGCGGCGGCAATGTGCTCGAGGTCGGGGCGAGGGATGACGCCTCCGGTCGGGTTGGCGGGCGAGTTGAGGATGATCACCTTCGTTCGCGGGGTCAGCGCTCGGTCGAAGGCCTCCAGGTCGAAGGAGAAGCCACGGTCCTCGAGCACCGGGACGGGAACGCCTTTGGCCTCGGCCACGCCGATCATGGCGGCATAGGTCGGGAATCCGGGATCCGGATAGATCACTTCATCTCCCGCCGCCACCAGCGCCAGGGTCGGGAAGAACATGTTCGGCTTGGCGCCCGGGCTGACGAGGACCTGTTCGGGGGAGATTTCGATCCCCCGCTGCTCCCCCGCCGCCGCGGCGATCGCCTCGCGCAGGGGACGGATCCCAGCCGGCGGAACGTAGCGCGCCCGGCCGCGGCGCAGGGCCTCCACGCCGGCGTCGAGGATCTCCTCCGACGCCAGGAAGTCCGGCTCGCCCACCTCGAGGTGAAGGATGTCACGTCCCTCGGCCTCGAGAGCCTGCGCCTGGGCCAGCACGTGATAGGCCCCTTCCGGCCGGAGATGATGAGTCCGTGACGTGGTTTCTGTTTCGCTCATGCCCGCTTTCTCCGAAGGGTCTAGTCGTCGCGATCCGCGGATCGTCGCCGGCGCTTCTTCTCCGACTGGCGACGCTTCGCCTCGAGCCGCTTGCGTTTCTCCGCCCGGCTCGGTTCGGTCCGCGTGCGCGGGCGCGGTCGCCGGCGCGCCGCTTCGATCAACCGCTCGAAGCGCCGCTGCGCGTCCCTCCGGTTCGAGTCCTGAGTCCGGTAGCGCTGCGCTTCGATGCGCAGGACGCCCTCGCGAGAGGCTCGCTTCCCCGCCAGGCCGATCAGGCGTTCCTTCTCCTCGGCCGTCAGCGAGCGCGAGTTGCGGATATCGAACCGTAGTCGGACCGCCGTGGCGACCTTGTTGACGTTCTGCCCGCCAGGGCCGGAGGACCGGTAGGTCTCGAAGATCAGTTCAGCGGGATCGATGCGCGGCGAACTCATGGTGATCCTTGGGTCTCAACCGGGAGGCCGTCCGTTCCTGCCCTGCGATCCTGCGGGCGATTCGACGCGCCACCTGGCCCATCGGGTAGCGGCCCAACTGGGACGGGTAGACCCATCGCAGGGCGGTGTGCGCCGTCAGCCGGGGCGTGCCACGGCGAAGCCGGCACTCGAAGGCGTGCACTTCGACTCGGAAATGAGTATAGGCGTGACGAAAGACTCCCAGCGATTCGCCCACCTCGACCTCGATCCCCAGCTCCTCCCTCAGTTCACGGCGAAGGCATGTCCGGGACATCTCCCGGCTTCGGCATTTTCCGCCGGGGAACTCCCACAGGCCTCCGAGCAGGCTCGCCTCCGGCCGGCGTCCGATGAGAACCCGGCCGCCGCGTCGCAACACGCCGGCGGTCGCGATTCGTCCCGGCGGAGGACCGCGGCGCCGACGCACCGGCCGCTGCTCCTGGACCCCGCGCTGGCGGGCCCGGCAAGTCCGCCTGACCGGGCACGCTGTGCATCGCGGGAGGCGCGGCAAGCACACCATCGCCCCCAGGTCCATCAGTGCCTGGTTGAAATCGGACGCCCGACCCCGGGGAAGGTGCCGCCGGGCGAAGGCCATCAACTGCGCTTCCCCCTCCGGGGAACGAACCTCAAGGTCGAGATCGATCAGCCGCGCCAGGACCCGCCGCAGGTTTCCATCGAGGGCGATCTCATCCCGCCCAAAGGCAAACGCGGCAATGGCGGCGGCGGTGTAGCGGCCGATCCCTGGAAGGTGCGCCAGCTCGTCGGCGTTCTCGGGCAGCCGGCCGCCATGCTCGGTCTTCACGATCCGAGCCGCCTTCCGGAGGTTCAGCGCCCTCCGGTAGTAGCCCAACCCCTCCCACTGTCGCAGGACTTGGTCCTCGGTGGCCTTTGCCAGCGCCTCGATCGTAGGGAACCGCGCCAACCAAGCCGTGTAGTACGGCACGGCGGTTTCGACCCGAGTCTGCTGGAGCATGATCTCGGCGACCCAGATCGGGTACGGATCTTGGGTCCGGCGCCAAGGCAGGTCGCGCTGATTCTTCCCGTACCAATCGAGCAGGGTTGTCGCCGTCCGGGTGGCCATCGCTTCATTCTATCCCCGGGCGCGGCCAGGAGTCCCCGCGCCGTCCCGCCCCCAGGCGCATTCGGGGTACCATGGGTGCGTGCCCGCTCACCCGGCGGGGGAGGAGGACGATCGTGCCACGATACCTGATCGAAGTCCCGCATGAGAACAGCAAGGAGGCGTGTGACTTCGCGGTTCGCGTCTTCCTCGAGACGGGGTCCCACTTCATGACGAACGCCGACTGGGGATGCAGCGACGACGTCCACAAGGCCTGGTTCGTCGTTGACGTCGACGACCGGGAACAAGCCCGGGCGATCCTTCCGCCGGTCTTCCGCCAGACGGCCAGGGTCATCGCCCTGCAACAATTCACGATGGACGACCTGGAAGCCACCCGGGACCAACATCAAGGCTAGCCCGCCAGGAAACCACCGGGGACCGCGACGCCTGACCCCGCCGAGCGTCCGCCCAGACCCCCAAGCGTTCTACCGTCGGTACGCCACCAGGAGTCCGTCGCGGAGCGGGACGATCGAACCGATCCAGCGATCGCCCTGGATCGTGCGACGGGTCAGTTCTCGGACGGCCTCGATCCTGGGTGAGTGGTCATCGCCGTCGAGGATCCCGCCCCGGAGGAACAGGTTGTCGGCCAGGAGGACGCCTCCTGGGCGTATCTTGCCCTCGATCACATCGAGCGCCTCCGGATAGTCTTCCTTGTCGATGTCCAGAAAGACCAGGTCGAGCGCTCCCGTCGTCCGCCGAAGCTCTTCGACGGCCCCTCCGATCCGGTACTCGATGATCTCCCCAAACCCCATTTTGGCCAGATGCTGGCGCGCCGCTCGCGAGAGGTCCTCGTCCCACACGGTGTGGACAACTTTGCCTCCGCCGTTCTCGACGACCGCTCGGGCGAACCAGGCGGTCGAATAGCCGTAGCCCGATCCCATCTCGAACACCTGGCGGGCGCCGATCATCCGGGCAATCAGGTACCCGAGGTGACCGCAGGCCGGTCCGATGATCGGGAAGCCGATCTTCCGGCCGTGGTCTTCCATCGCCCTGAGTTCACCCTGGCGCGGCGGGACGAGGCCATCGAGGTAGCGAACGAGTTCTTCGGAGAACATCGGTTTGGCCATCGTCATCTCCCAGGGCAAATCCTGACTTCCGCGAATCGATCACCAAAAGCATCCGGCCCCGCGTCGGCGGGGCCGATGGGACAACGGGTCAGGCCGACCGACGGACCTAGTGTCCGATGGTGCGCCTGGGTGGCGGATCTTCACGCGGCGGGGTCAGCGGCGGCGCGTACGCCGGCGCTGGCACCGACCCGTCGGCCTCGACCGAGGTCAGGACCGCCCGAGCCGCCACGCGCCAGCGGTAGGTATTCTCCCGCTCGTCAAAGCCATGACACGTCACCAGGGTCAACCAGGAACGCTCCTCGTGGCGGAAGATGCTCCGATCGAAGGGCGAGACCAGCTCCATCTCCTGGATCTGGAAGACGTATTGCTCTCCCCAGCCGTGGACGATCACGGTATCGCCGAATCGCAGGTCCTTGAGGTCGGCGAAGGGTCCTTCCAGGCCGGTCGAGAGCGTGACGTGGGCCGTGATGACGCTGTTGCCTTGCCAGGTCGGGAAGGCGGTGCCATTGAGGTAGCCGGCGTCCTGGCCGAGCCAGGTGACGTCCCAGCCGCGGCCGGTCTGGGGCACCCCGACGATCGTCGTCTGGACGCCGAGCGACGGGATCTCGAGCCACAGTTCGCCGAGCGACGCGTATTCTGCATCCCTGGGTTGGGCCGGCAGTTGGGTGACCTGGCCCGGGGCGAAGCCGGTTTCGGGGGCCTGCAGCCCAGGATCGACGATGGTGATCGTCGTCGAGGAGATGTTGTTCGAATCATTGTCGTCGGCGTCGGCCGTCAACGTGACAGTGTTGGTCTGGGTAGGTGGTGTAGGTGAGCTGTTGACAACCGTCGTGACCGTAATCGTGAAGACATCGATCGGGTTCACGGTGCCATAGGTTACGTCGACGGTATTCCCTGAACTGCTGTTGGCACCACCAGGCGCCGCGACATTGAGAACCGTCAAGAATGCTGGAACGGTGTCCAGAACCCGGACGGTCGTCGCCGGGTTGTTGCCCAGGTTTTCAACAACAATCGTGAAGACGACCGTGTCCCCAACCGCGGCCGTCGACGGATCGCCGGTCTTGGTGACGGCGGGGTCGGTGACGACAATGTCCTGTACACCCGTGTCTTCACTGTCGCTGTTGTTCCCAGGCACCGGGTCGGTCGTCGCTGCACTCACACTCACGGTGTTCGTGATCGTCCCCGCTGTCCCGGGCGCCGTCACCGTCACCGTGATCGCCGGCGCCGCCCCCACCCCCAGCGTCGCCCGCGTGCACGTCACCACCCCCGTCAACTCGCTGCACGTCCACCCCGTCCCCGACGCCGACACATACGTCACCCCGCCCGGCAGCGTGTCCGTCACACTCACGCTCGTCGCCGTCGATGGACCGTTGTTCGTCACGCTCAGCGTGTACGTCAGCGTCCCGTTCACCGCCACCGGGTCCGGACTATCGCTCTTCGTGATCGAAAGGTCCGCCGCCGCCGTCACCGTCAGCGTGGCGCTGGCGGCAGTTGTATTGGATACGCTTTGCCCTGTCGTCACCGTGTTCACCGGGATCGTATTCTGGTGCCCGCCCGGCGTCGACGAAGTGACGGTCACCGTCACGGTGCACGCCGCGCCCTCGGTCAGGGACGCGCCACTCAAGCTGACGCTTCCGCCGCCACCCGTCGCCGACACGGTCCCTCCTGGACAATCC
>DATIPT010000054.1:0-17805 GCA_035471625.1 Anaerolineales bacterium | reverse complement strand
GCCGAAAATCACATCGACCTCCGGTGCAAACGATTGCCGAAGGTCCTCGATCGCTTCGCCGACCTCGAACAGGGTCAGGTCGTCTCCGCCGGTGAAATGCACCAGGACGCCGGTCGCTTGCTCGAGGCTGTCGACCTCGAGCAACGGATGGCGCAGGGCTTGGCGGACGGCGCTGTGGGCCATCCGATGCCCTTCGCCGAGGCCGATCGCCATCAGGGCCCCGCCGCCGCGCTGCATCATCTCGCGCACATGGGCGAAGTCGACGTTGATCAATCCGGCGCGAGTCACCAGCTCGGAGATCCCCTGGACTCCCTGGCGCAAGACGTCGTCGGCCAGCCGGAAAGCGACTTCCAGGCTGAGGTCGCGCGGGACGATTTTGAGCAGCCGGTCATTGGGGACGGTGATCAGGGTGTGGGTATGCGGCTGGAGCAAGCGGATGCCTTCACTGGCGTTCCGCATCCGCCGCGACATTTCAAACCCGAAGGGCATCGTCACAATCGCAATCACGACGGCGCCGAGTTCGCGGGCGATCTCGGCCGCCACCGGGGCCGCGCCGGTGCCCGTTCCGCCACCCATGCCGGCAGTGATGAAGACCATGTCGGCGCCGGAAAGTGCCCGGGCGATCTCGCGGCTGCTCTCCATGGCGGCCGCGGCGCCGATCTTCGGATCGCCTCCGGCCCCCAGGCCGCGCGTCACACGCGGTCCGAGCTGGATGCGGGTCGGCGCCAGCGAAGACGCCAGGGCCTGGCCGTCGGTGTTGGCAGCGATGAAGTCGACCCCATCCAGGCCGAGCTCGATCATTCGGCTGATGGCGTTCGCGCCGCCGCCGCCCAGCCCGAGGATCTTGACGACCGCCTTCCCGGTCGGCTCCGGGCTGGTCTGGACCATCGACGGCAAGACAAGGCTCTCGGTCATGGGGTCACCTCAATCGAGTTCCAGGTCGGCAGGATCGATTCGCTCGACTTGCACGCCGGCCTCATGGAGTTCCGCGGTTACGTCATTTCCAATCGCCTGCGGCGGTGCAAGCACTGTCACACGACCAGCATGGCGGGCTTCTTCCTTCGAGAAGCCGACGGCTCCCGGATTGCGCGCGACGACTTTCGCCGCAAGGCCCCACATCCTGGGGTCGGGAGGCCCTGGAGGCAGCAATATGTAGTGGCCCAGGGACTTGGCTCGCGGCCGTTTGCTGCTGGCGACCAGGGTCCGTCGGATCAGGTCGGTGTTGTGATTGGGGGTGTCGGGCGCGGCGAACCACGCCGCGTGCGCCTCGGGATCTGTCGCGCCGGCGGACAAGAGGAAGAAGGCGAACACCTTCAACGACTCGGGGGCTTCATCGCTGAAGAGCCAGCGGGCGACCCCGGCATTCTGCTCGAACGCCACGGAAGGCTCCTCGGAGCCGGGCGGCGGGACTGCGCCGCCGCCTATGACAAGCAGCGGAAGGGCCCGGCCGCAGGCGGCCTCACCGATCGAGGCGTACCACTCGGGGAGCCTCAAGCCGCGTTGATCTTGTGACCCCTCTGGGGTGTGATACGGATGGCTTTCGGGCCAGGCGGCCGGGCCTCCGGCGCCCCAGTCCAGCGCTCGACCAAAGGTCCAGGCGTAACAACACAGGCTGAGCTTGTCGAGCATCGTCTCCTGGCCGCGGCGGGCGAGGCCCTTGAGGGCTGCTTCGAGGAAGGCGGTGTCCCAGTAGTCACCGCCGGGCTCCAAGGGCGGCATCGACGGGGTCAATCCGAGGTCGATCTGGAGCGACCACAGCGGGACGATGCGATCGAGAAAGCGTTCTACCAGGCCGACGCGGCTCCACTCGGAGGCATCCCAGGTGGAGCGGAGATTGGGCCGATCAAAGACAACGACGTGGTGGACTCCCCAGGCGGCGTAGGCCGAGAGCAGCGGTTCGAGCTCGGTGGAGCTGAGGCGACCGATCTGCGCCGGCAGGTGGATAACGGGTTGGATGCCCTCATCCAGCAGGCCGCGCAGGAAGGTCTCCGGAACGCTCCGGCTCGCCGACGCCCGGACAACAAGCCAACTGGCCGAGAAGTCCTTGAGTACAGGGAGCCAGGCGGCCAGATCGGTGGCGCCGTAGTGCCGGTCGTCGGGGAAGTAGTGGAAGCCGAGTCGTCGTGAGGACAGGGACATGGGTGACCTGTGGCAACCCTGATGTTGCAAGGACCGTGCCGCGGTCGGAGGGAGAAAGAGCCGGGCCTCCTCGGGGAGACCCGGCTCGGGGGGATCAGCGGGAGACCGCCAGCTTGAGCACCTTGCCGGTCGAATCGAGCGTAAGCCGGGCGAAGTGGACGTGGCGGCGGCCCCCATCCGGGATCTGCTTGCTGAGGGTGACGACCATCGTCTGCTCGGTTTCCGCCGGCAACCCCTTGAGCCCAAGCTGCGAGCACGGGCAGGCATGACCCTGTCCGTCGCACCCACAGTGCTGGGCGTGGATCTGGGCCGAGGCGTTCTCGAGCCCAGGCAAGTACTGGGCGACGATCGACTTGACCCGGTCGTAGGTCTCGGGCTGGAGTTCGGCGACCGGGATGCTCGGCGATCCGAGCGCGCAGGCGACCTTGATGTCCTTGGGCCTTCCCGCCGGGCGGGCCGGTGCCTTGGCCGTCGTGCCGCGCGGCAGGGGGAAGGCGATGTACAGTGGGTCGCCGTACAGGACGAAGGAAATGAGGGTCTTCTGGTCTTCGCCGTCGAGGAAGCCTTGTCGGCGGTGCATCTCCGCGACCAGGCTGAGCTTCGCCCGGCGCAGCGCCTCGCCGACGGGAAGGCCGAGGTTGAGCTGATCCCAGAAGTAGCGGCCGAGCAGGTCGGCGCCGATCAGGGGCGGCGTCACCGAGCCATACGAGATCTCGGTCGAGCCGACCACGGCCTGCGATCCGGAAGCCAGGAACTTCAAGGCGATGGCGTCGTCGGCCGTCCGGTCCTCGACATGGGCGCCGTAGCAGGCTTCGCTGAAGACGATCTTCGGAGCGCGCCCACCATTGACGATGTCTTGCGGCCGCAGGGCGACCGGGAACTCGGTATCGACATCCGTGTCTCGCAGCGGGTCGCGATGGCCGAACCACTCGGGTCCGTCCTCGATGCCGTGCAGGTTGTAGTACGAAAGGGTACTCGGCCGAACGGCTTCGGCGGGGAGGGAACCGACGGTTGCTGGCGGAGAGGTCACCATCGACTGCGGATCGCCAATGGCCCGGAAGACCGCCATCGACGCCTTCCGCCAGATGCTGGCCGAGTAGCCCAGGGATCGCGGGCGTGAGCCGAACAGGCGTCCCATGCCGCCACGCAACCAGGTGCGGAAGCGTTCCAGAAGACCCATCGGACGCGACGACCAGGCATGCTGGACCGCCGCCTCCCGCAGGATCTTGACCAGCGGGTCGACATCGTCCTCCACCGGCAGGCGGCCGACGGGCCACTCGGGGGCGAGGTAGTTCTCGTCGGAGGTGCTGTAGGGGTTGTCCGAAGCAACAGCCTGGTCGTCGTCATCGGTCGGGTTGGGCAAGGTGTGGAACGGGACCACCCGATTGCCGCCGATGATCAAGACGGCCCCAATCATCTCGCCTCGCTTGGCGAGGGCCCGATCCAGGTCGTTGAGGCGCAGCTTGACTTGCCAAGCGTTGCCGGGATCGATCGGGGTCAGCCCGAAGGACTTGAGGCTGGCCGGGTCGTCCGGGAAGAAGGCATACGCACTCCAACCTGGGCGGGTCTGGACGGCTTCGACGAGGTCGGCCATCGCCTCGTCAAGCCGGTCGAACCGATCCGGCCCGAAGCGCTGCAGAAGGCGCGTCCGGCTGCTCAGGACGATGTACGCAGGTTGCCGCCGCTCGAAATCCGCCGAGGCTTCGGCGACGCGCAGGCGGGCGGCCATTCGATTGAAGTCGGCCCGCACTTTCTCCAGTTCGGGCGACTCGCCACCTTTGCCGTCGCCTGAATCCGGACCGCGGAACGATTCCCAGGGCTCGGGCCTCGGCTCCGGCCCGTCGTCGATTCCGGCTGCATCGGGCGGCATTCCTGCCGGCGAAACTTCGTCCTCCGCCGCACTTGAGCCGGCGAATGCGACCGCAGCGCCGAAGGCGGTCTCGGCCACCGGCGGGGACGATCCCGCAGTTCCAACGGTGGCCATCCCCGCAGTCGCGGCGGTAGGGACATCGTGGGCGGCCGGGCTAGCGCCGGCCAGTCGATTGTCGCCGAGGACGGCGGCAACTTCGGCCGGGATCGGCCGGCTGACGTCAGCCTGGAACGAGTCGCTCCACAGAGATCGGTAGGGGTGATCGCTGCCGAGAAGCCGCAGAGCGACGCGCCCGGTCGGATCGTTCGCTGCGGCGCGATGGAGGTACTCGACCGCCCGCGCGTGTTCATTGCGGTCGATCAAGTCCTCAGCCAGGGACAGAGTGAAGGCCACGCACTCGGGCCATCGATCATGAGCGGCGCGGGCTGTGGCGACCGCAGCCAGATGCTCGCCCGACGCCTCCAGCGCGCGCATCAGGACGAGAGAAGGGAGGGGGACATCGGGATCCAACAGAAGAGCATCCTGGGCCTCGCGCGCTGCCCGCTGTGGATCCCCGCTCCCCAGCGAGGCCAGGGCGGTGGCCAAGTGGGCCAGCCACGCCGGACCTTCGGCGTCGGGGGTGTCCACCTTGCGGAGGACGCGACCGCAGGCCTCGGCAAGGCTGGCCCGCAGCGGATCGCCGGAGGCGCGGGCTGCGGTGCCCAACAGGTCGTACGCCTCGACGTATTCCGGATCGGTCGCGATGACCTGGCGCAGGCGCCGGGCGGCTGACTTCGCGTCGCCCTGATCGACCTCGACCTGGGCCATCACGAACTGGACCTCGAGGTCGTGAGGCCAGCGTGCCAGCCAGTCGGCGGCCAGGGATCGAGCGAAATCCGGCCGACCGGAGGCGCGCGCAGCGCCGAAGATGTGGAAGAGGGTATCGCGGTCGATCATGGGTTCACCGCCATGGAGTAGGATCCGCCGTGGACGAGCTCGAGAGCGCGGACGGCGGCCAACTGCTGCAACGTCGACGCATCGTCCGGATCGAGCGCAGCGGCTCGTTCCAGCATCCGGCCGGCGTCACGGTAGGCCTTGAGGGCTTTGAAGACTCCGGCGGCACGACGGAAGGCCTCCGGAGAATGGGGATCGAGCTCCGTCGATCGCTCATAGGCCTCCAGGGCGCGGTCAAGTTCCCGCCGGGCCTCGAAGACACGGCCCATCTCGAGGGCGACCGAAGGATCGAGCGGAGAAAGTGCCTGGGCCTGGTTGAGTTCATCCAGGGCGCGATCCAGCTGACCTGCTTCACGCACCAGCCTTGCCAGCTCGAGGCGGAATGGCACGGCTCGCGGCGCAAGGCGCACCGCCGTTTCAGCGGAACGGATCGCCTCCGCCAAATCACCGGAGGCCGCCTTGGCCTGGCTGTGGATGTGCCATGCGTCTTCGTCGCCGTCGTGATCGGCAAGGTAGATCTGGAGATCGTCGGCGGCGTCTTCCGGGCGCTCCAACTGGATGAGCAGTCGGGCCCGGGCCAATTGCAAGTGGCGCGACTCCTTGGAAGCGCCAAGGGCGCGATCCAGCAATTCCAGAGCGCGCTCGGATTCTCCTTGCGCTGCGGCGATCTCGGCCAGGCAGTGGAGCGCAGCCGGATCATCGTCATCCAGCTCCAGCGCCTTCTCGGCGTGTCGGCGTGCCGGGCGGAGGTCCCCGGCAAGGAAGGCGGCCTGCGCCGAGCCGAGCCAATGCGCGGGTTCCGACGGCTCGAGATCGATTGCCCGCTCGAAGTAGTTCTTGGCTTTGGCGGATGCGGCGCACTCGAGCGCCGCGGCACCCGCCTCGGCCCATACGGAGGCATCCTCGGGAAGGAACGGCATCGCTCGGTCGTAGGCGTCCAACGCGTCGGTCTTCTGACCGACTTCGCTCAAGCCACGCGCCAGCGCTAGCTGGGCCTTGCCGCTGCTCGGGTCGAGATCGGCAGCCGCCTGAAGGTGGGGGAGGGCGGAGTCGGGAGCCGACGCTTCGAGATACAGGCCGGCGAGGGCCGATTGCCAGGCCGGTTCGTCGGACCACTGCGCAACAGCCTGGTTGAGGGCGCCAATAGCCGCCGCGGCGTCATCGCAGGCCAGAGCCGCCTGAGCGTACAAGGCCAGGGCGAGCGGCCGGATCCCGGCGTCGAGAGCCGCATCGTCGAAAGCTGCCATCGCCATGCGGGCATTCGAATTCTGCAGGTGAGCGAGGCCGGCCAGGACGGCCTGCCAGCTCCGCCCGAGGGAGTCCGGTTCGATCTCCTTGAGGGCCTGCAGAGCGTCCAGCGGACGCTGGCGTCGCAGGGAGGCGAGAGCAACCGCTTCCCTGGCCTCGTCACTCGGGACGGCCTGGGTGCAGGCGCGCTGGAGGGACATCAGCGCCGAGTCGTCTTCGCTGGAAGCGCGGACGAGATCGAGCCGATGCCGAAGCAGCTGCGCGGGGCCGGTCGATTCGGCCTTGCGGTCGAAGAAGGCCTCGAGCCACTCGATCTCGCGGGGCCCTGGGACGTCGTCGCCCGGCGCGTGGCGGCGGGCCTGGGCGGCCTCGGCAAAGAGCCAACGCGCCTCCAGGGTTCCGATAAGCGTCTCGGCCAGCGCGTGCTCGGTGGCTGGATCCGGATCATTCATGAAGATGGCCAGGCTGTCGATGGCGTGGCGCCAGTGTCCGAAGCGCAATTCGGCGCGCGCCAGAGCGATCCGGTCGGACGGGTCGGAACCGATCTTAGATCGGGCGGCGGCGAGGGATTCCTCGGCGGAGACGATGTCTCCGCACGAGAGCGCCGCCTCGGCGCGGAGAGCTCCGCCCAGGCTTGAGGCTTCGATCGCCTCGGCCGCATCGGTCAGGAGGTTCAGAGCCTCATCCGGGCGGCGCAGGCGAAGCAAGACCTCGCCAAGCCCCAGGACGACGTCGGGCTGCTCAGGCCGGATCCGGTCAGCTCGAGAGAGGAGTGCGTGGGCTTCGTGCACCGATCCATGGCGGAGCTGGGCCACGCCGGCGGCCGCGAGCAGCACGGGGTCTTCCGGATGCGCGGCGAGGGCGCGCGAGAGTTCCTCCAGGCCCGCTTCCACTTCGCCGTTCTGGATCAGGGCCGAGGCCAGGGCGGCGTGGAGGTTCGGATCGCCATGACGCAGGTTCAGGGCCTTCTGCCACGACCCGATCGCTTCGGCCATCCGTCCCATGCCGGCCAGCAGTGTCGCTCGCCGCGTATGGAGCTCCGCGTCTCCCGGAGAGAGTTCGGCGGCGCGCTCGAGGCCGAGAAGAGCCGTCTTTCGATCCCCGGCCCGCTCTGCGACGTCGGCCACCTCAATCCAGACGGTCGGATCGGGGGCCTCCGCCTCGGCCGCCTGAAGGAGGAGACTGAGGGATCGTTCGGTCTCGCCGAGGTCCAGCAAGGTGAAGGCTGCCCGACGGCGACCGTCTGTCGTCGGGCTAAGCTTCAGTGCCGTCTCGACGTCGATCCGAGCACGGTCGGGCTCCCCCTGCCGAAGGGCGGCTTCCGCGCTCTCGATCCACAGATCGGGATCGGCCTGGGCGTGGTGGGCCGCCTGGTGAAGGGCCTTGGAGGCCTTGGTCCAGTTCCCCGTCCGGTGCGCCGCGGTGGTGAGGATCGAGAGGACCTCGCGTCGGTCCGGCTCAATCTCGAGGATCGCCTCGGCAGCCTCGTTGGCCTCATCGGTGAGGGACGCGGCAGCGTAGGCATGCGCCAGCGCCAGCATCGTCTCAGGATCGCCGGGCGACTTGGATCGAAGGACTTCAAGATCATGCAGGGAGTCCTGGGCTCGCCCGAGGGCTAGCAAAGCGGACGCCTTGCCGAGGGTGGCCCTTCGCGCCAGTTCGGGGTCCGCGGGATGACGACCGAGAAAGGCGCTGAAGGATTCTTCGGCGCGCTCTGGTTTGCCGGTAAGGGCATAGCCGCGACCCAGCCAGAAGTCGAGCGACGGCTCGTGCCCCCCGAGGTTCCGGGCTCGCAAGAGTTGAGACACCGCCTGGTGGGCGTGAGCCGGATCGGGCGTCCTATCGCCGGAGAGAGTCAGCCGGGCGGCCGTGAACCAGGCTTCGGCGGGCGCAGACTCGGGCAAATGGGCGAAGAGCCGAGCGGCGCCGTCCTTGTCGCCAGTGGCCTCGAGGGCGCGGGCGAGGGCGAGTCGAACCTCCTGCCGGGACGGGGCAGCCCGATGTGCCTCCCGCAGAGACTCCAGGGCCTCCGCTTCCCGACCGAGGGCGAGGAGCGACGCGCCGAGTTCGAACTGTGCCTCGACGCTGTGAGGATCCAACTCACGAGCCGCCTTGGCGGCTTCGAGGGCATCGCTGGGGCGGCCGTCGTCGCGGAGCCACCGCGCCAGCGCCGCGCGCACGGACGATGAGGTCGGTGCCATTTGCGCGGCGCGCTGGAGGGTATCGCCTGCATCCGCTGTGCGCCCAGCCCGCGTCTGCAGGGCGGCCAGGGCGATCCAGGGAGCCGGCGACGACGCGTGGGCCAGAGTCGCGGCGTTGAGGGTCGCTTCGGCTTCGGAAGGATCACCGCGCGCTGCAAGGGTCTTGGCGTGCAAGACAACCTTCTCGGCCGGGGCTACGTTGGAGGGTGCATCAGCGAGGAGAGACTCGGCCTGGTCCGTCGCTCCCGCTGCAATCGCGCATTCCACGGTCTTCTGCCAATGGGCGGCGTCCTCCCGCGAGAGGCTTGCCTGCAGGATCGGCAGCGCCTTGTCTGGTCGATTCGTGTCCATCCAGGCTTTCGCCTCAAGATGGGGCGGGACCGCTTGCGGTCCGCGGATCAGGCGGATCAGCTGGGTCTCCCGAAGCGCCGCCTCCGGGTCGCCGGCCTCGAGAAGGAGATCGGCATACAGGGCCCGGGAGCCGTCGTCATCGGGAACGCGGTCCAGATGGTCCTTGAGGAGATCGAGCGCCAATCCGATTTCCCCGGCCTTCGATAGGCTACGAGCGATTTCGGTGGCTCCATCCAGCGGCCCGGAGGATCCGGCCAGGCCGTGGATCAACATGGGGCGGCCTTTCTCCAGCGCGCCGCCGGCGAGAAGGGCCATGCCGGCCGCGATCTCGACCTCCGGGGTCTCCGGATTTGGGGGGAGAAGCGCGAGCGCCTCGGCAGGCTGGCCTGCCTGGATGTGCGTCCGGGCAAGGGCAGCCAGGCGGACTTCGCTGGGGTCCAGCTGGAGGGCCTGGCGGCGGGCTTCGAGCGCGCTGACGAAATCCGACTCGGCTTCCGCAGCCAGAGCGATCGAATCGGCCAACGCGGCCATCTCGACCCGGCCGGCTTCCCAGCCGGCGTAGAGCGTCTGGCGCAGGGTCGAGGGGAACTCCGACGAGGCCTTGGAGTCTGGGACTGAACGGGTCGCAGCACCAGACAAGGCATTCGCCACGGCGGTCTGGCCCAGTCGGACCAGATCGGCCACGAGCCGGGGGATCCTGGCCGCGCTGACGCGGGCCAGGGTCTCGGCCACATCGTTTCCGGATCCGTTCGCTGCCACGGCGGTAAGGATGGAGGCCAGCCACGCGGCGTCCGCCGACTCCACGCTTTCCTGGATGAGTGCGGTGCGCGACTCGATCCGACTCCAGGCGCAGGCCATCGGGGCGCGCCAGTCGATGGCGCCGGCCTGCATCAACCTCCGGACTCCGGCGACCCCATCCGCTTGATCGGCGACGATCAACTCGCGCACGAGGATGAGGACGTCGTCCGGGGATTCAGGGGCGGTCGCGTCGCTGTCGGGGGCCAGGATCTCTTCTCGCCGAGCGGCGAGCGCCGGCGGGAGCTCCCGGACAAATCCGTCGAGCTCATCGATCCCCGTGATCGCCAATAGAGCGACGGTCGCGGGATTCTCGCCATGGTCCTCGGCGCTCTCAAGGCGTGAGATGACGGCAGGTTCCCGGATCCATTCGATCGCTCCGGGAACGGTGATCAGGCAGCGAACGATGGCCGCGGCCCGGTCGGGGCCGAGGGACGATTCGAGGACCGCCAGGGCGTCGGGCAGCGCGGACATGCCGGCGGGGGCTAGACCGTGGCCCAGTTGACCTGGGTCAGGATCCAGTAGGCGGCCCCGATCATCATCAGGCCGAGCGTGATGAGGAAGGCGCCGGTACCGTTGGAGGTCCGGACCAGGTCGTTGAGCGACGCCACCAGGGCCGAGGCGCTGTTGACCAGTCCGGTCACCTCTTCCGCCAGGCCCTTCTGGCCCAGGCGAGCGGTGTGGGCGGCCAGCATCTTGACGTCACTGGAGTACCCGCGGCCGATCAGCACGAACGCGCCCAGCAGGACGCACATGCAGCCGAGGATGAACACCGCGACGGCAATCACGATCTGGAAGTCGCTGAGGTTCAAGGGAATGGTCATCACCGCCTCCTGGATCAAGCTTCGGAGACCGATGATGCAAGCTGTGTGCCAGTCCGCCCCGGGCGGCTGCGGGAGCGCCCCGAACTCCAGGCCCTGCCGGGGACTTGGAGCCAGGCCCCGCCCGGACGGTTGGCCATCGGGCGGCGGGCCGGCGTTCGCCCGGCTGGGGCTACCGGGACCGCCAGATCACGGGGAAGAAGGGCCCGGGGGGCTACTCCTGGGGGTGAAACTCCGGAGGAAGGTGTCCGATATCGATCTGCTCGTCGTCGCAGAAGAGCATCGCCCGCTCGACGACGTGGCGGAGCTCGCGGATATTCCCGGGCCAGGGGTGCGCCTTGAGGGATTCGATCGCCCGCGGCGTGATCCCGACGATGGCCGACCCCATGCGTTGATTGATCTGCCGGATGAACGTCCCGACCAGGGCTGGGACATCGACGATCCGCTCGCGCAGGGGAGGCAGATGCAGGTCGACGACCTTGAGGCGATAGTACAGATCTTCGCGGAAGGTCCCTTGCTCGATCATCGTCGGGAGGTCGCGATTGGAAGCCGCAAGGATTTGGACGTCGACGGCGATCTCATTGACGCCGCCCACCCGGCGGAATCTCTGCTCGTCGAGGACCCGAAGGAGTTTGGCCTGCATCTCCGCCTTGGTCGACGAGATCTCGTCGAGGAAGAGAATGCCGGTGTCGGCGACTTCGACCAGGCCGGGCTTGCGCTTCTGCGCGCCGGTGAAGGCGCCCGCTTCGTGGCCGAAGAGTTCAGACTCGATCATCGTATCGGGCAGGGCGGCGCAGTTGACCGCCACGAACGGCTTCTCGGCCCGCGGTCCCATGCCGCGAATCGCCTTTGCGAGGATCTCTTTGCCGGTGCCTGTTTCGCCCGTGATCAGGACGGAGACGGCCGCCGAGGCAGCTCGCTCGGCCTCCCGGTAGATCCGCTGCATCGCCGGAGTCTCGCCGACCACCCATTCGACGTCGGCCGTCGAGGAGCGCCGGAGGACGTCGAGTTCGCGCCGCAAGGCGACGATCTCTCGAGCGCGCTCGACGGCCTGCAGGAGCCGATCGAAATCGAGCGGCTTCATCAGGAAGTCCGTGGCGCCCCGCTTCATCGCCTCGACGGCGGTCTCGACCTCGCCGAAGGCCGTAATCAAGATCACCGGAGGGCTGGGGTTCTCGAGGGCGATCCGGTCGAGCAAGGTCATGCCGGAGCCGTCGGGAAGGAAGACATCGAGCAGGACGATGTCGGCGGCGCCGGCATCGAGGGCGGCATGCGCCTGTGCCAGGTCGCCGGCTTCGACCGCTTCGTAGCCGGAGTCGCGCAGGGTCTGGGAGACGAACGTGCGCGCCGTCTCTTCGTCATCGACGACGAGGATCGTTGCCGTCATGGGCCAGGGGCCTCCATCGGTTGGGATTTGGCGGGAAGCCGGATGGTGAAGACGGTCCCGGCGTCGGCAAAGCTCTCGACCTGGATCCCGCCCCGGTGCGCGGCGAGGATCCGCCGGGAGATGGCCAGACCCAGTCCTGTTCCATCCTTCTTGGTGGTGAAGAAGGGATCGAAGATCCGGTCCAACACTTCCGGCGGGATGCCGGGCCCGGTGTCGGCGATCCGCAGCTCGACCATCGGACCCTGGGTGGTGACCGCCGGGGCCAGGCTGAGGGAGAGTGTGCCCCCTTCCGGCATGGCCTGGACAGCGTTGGTGATGATGTTGACGATGACCTGTTCCAGCGTGCGGGGATCGGCTTCGGCCGCCGACGTAGCCGGATCAAACGTCGTGTGCGTTCGGACGCCGGCCTGTTGCATGCGCGGCTGCCAGCGGGCCAGTAGGCGCTGGAGCATCTCGGCCAAGTCGACTGTCTCCATCCGGAGCTCGAGCGGTCGGGCGAAGAACAGCACGTCGGTCATGAGCTGATCAAGGCGCAGGCATTCCCGGCGAACCCGGTCGAGCGACTCGTAGAGCGGATGGTCCTTGCCGAGCCGGGATCCGACGTACTGGACCCCGGTGCTGATGTTGTTGATCGGGTTGCGGACTTCGTGGGCGAAAATCGCCGAGACCTCCCCGAGGAGCGCCCGCTGGGCCAGGATCTCGGTCTGATTCTCGATGGCCTGCCGCTCGGACATGTCGCTCAGGACGAGGAGCAAGCGCGCCGCCGAACCTGGAGGCGTGGGGCGGACGCGCAGGTGGACCGGAAAGGGCGTCCCGTCGCGCCGGTGCAGGATCAAGCGTGACCGCTCCGCCTGGCGCTCGTGGCCGGAGGCGTCGAGCAGGGTCGCCAGGAAATCCTCCGGTCCGACGAGAACATCCTGGATCGGAGCGCCGCTGAGTTCACCTTCACGGTAGCCGAGCATCGTCGCGGCGAGCGGGTTGGCCGACACCACTCGCATCGCCTCATCGAGCGAGATCAACCCGTCGCTGACCGAGCCAGCCAGGTCGCGGCTCTCGGCCTTCAGGGCCTGGACCTGGGCCTCCAACGCCGACAGGGAAGTGCGCTGAAGATGGAGCAGGAGCGCCGCGTGGGCGATGTCGGCCAGCAGGGCCATCAAGTCTTCGACGTCGTCGGGGATGAACTCGGTCTGGCGCCACCCCGCCACCAACATGCCGACCCAAGCCGTCGCCGTCCCGAGCGGGGCGGTCCGGACAGTGGTGAACCCGGCGCTCCGGCCGGCCCGGAAGAGTGGATGGTCGGGGCGCTGGCCGAGGGACCAGTGAGTCGCCTGCGGCAGCGCGTCGAGTGCCCCGGCCGGAAGCGATGGAGGGAAATCGGCGGGAAGGGAGCCTTGCAGTAGATATTCCGGTCCCGACGAGGAGACCGCGTAGATGCCGACGCCGTCGGCAGCCAGGAGCTCGCGTGCGACCGGGACGATGGCGGCGAAACCGCCGCCCTCGTGGTCGAGCAAGAGATGGGTCAACTCTGTGAGGCGGCGAAGGCGCCCGGCCGTGGCCTCGCGCGTCGCTTCGGCCTGTTGACGGGCGCCCGTTGGAGCGCACTGGATCAGGATCGCCTCGGCCGCGCCGCTGGCGGCCCGGGCCTGCAGATCGACCAAGACGATCTCGCCTTGCCGGGTTTGCATCGGGACCTCGGACAGCTCGACGTCGGCCGAGCCCCAGGCGTTGAGGATCCTGGCCAGGGCTTCTTCGCCGGCGGCCTCCGGGAAGAGGCCGCTCGGCCGCAGGCTTGGCACGTCGCTGCGGGAATGCCCGGTCAGAAGCAGGAAAGCGTGATTGGCCGCAAGAACTTCCCGCCCGTCGCTCGTCAGGACGAGGACGGCGTCGGGAAGTCCGTCGGCGAGAAGGCGAAAGAGTTCGCGGAAGGGATCGGGTCGGAGGAGCCGAGCGATCGCGCTCGATGCGGGCGAACGGCTCGGCAAGGCTCAGACCTGGGCGGTGGCTGTCGCCGGGCGCCGGGTGTGGCGCAGGCGCGCCGGGAGAATGCCCTCGACCGCTCGGTACTTCGCCACCGTCCGCCGGGCGACGCGCACCCCCTCCTTGCGAAGGCGGGCAGCGATCTCGTCGTCGGTCAGCGGCCGGGACTCGTTGTCGACGATCTCCTTGATCCGGTCGCGCACCGACAGGCTCCGGTCGAAGAAGCGGTGCAGAGGGATGATCCGGCCGTCGGGAAGGGCCACCGACTTGTGCGCGACGGCGCGGGACACGGTTGACTCGTGAACGCCGATCTCGGCGGCCACGCTGGCACGCGTGATGGGCTTGAGATGTCGGTCGCCGTGCAAGATGAATCCCCGCTGGCGGGCGACCAGGGTCTTCATCAAGCGTCGCATCGTATTGTTTCGTTGCTGGAGGCACTTCACGAACAGCGAAGCTCGCTCGAGATGGCGAGACCAGGCATCGCTGTGATCTTCATCCGCCGGCGGCAGGGCCTGGCGGAAGAGCGGATTGACGCGCAGCCAGCCCGGCATCGCCGAGAAGATCTCGACGACCAGGGCTTCTTCCCCGTTCGGGCTGCGAGAGACCTGGATGTCGGGATTGTGGTAGACGTTCGGGTCGGCCGATGGTGCCTGGCGGCCGGAGCCCCAGAAGGCGCGGGCCGGATAGGGGTTGAGCTTGGTGTGGATAAACTCCGCCACCTGACGGACGCGACTCTGGCTGATCTCGAGGTGCTGGGCCATGCGCTCAAACTCGCGTCGACCCAGCTCGGCGAAGCACTCAAGGATCATCCGGCGGGCGAGTGGAACGCGCGGGTCGTCGCCCAGGAGATCGAGTTGAGCCAGCAGGGCCTGGCGCGGGCCGGCGGTGGCCAGGCCCGGGGGGTCGGCGTGGGAGATGAGATCGATCACGCTCTCGACGTCGGCGAGGGACGAGCGCGTGGCGCGGGCGATCAGGGCCGGCCCGTCCTCCAGGAATCCGTCCTCGGTCAGGCTAGACAGGATGTACGCCGCCAGATGTCGGAGCGCAGGATCGAGGTCGCTGGCGATCTGGGCCAGGACGCTCAGCGCCAGGCTCTCCGGGGCAGCCGGCTCCTGGTCGGAGGGCGTCTCGTCGACCGGAAGCATCCCGCTGGACCGCGAAGATTCACGCGGCGACAGGAACACGACCAGACCTTCCTGGGCCGCAGGGGCGCTGCAGACCGGGCAGGGGGCGGTTCCCGCAAGCTTCTTCTGACACCCTGGGCAGATCCGTTCGTCGAGCATCTCCAAGGCAGGATTCGAGGAGATTTCGGCCAGGACGCGCTCGCGCAGTTCAAGGTTCGAAAGCGCCAGCAGGCTCATCGTCTGGGCGAGGTGGGCGGTCGTCAGGGGACGCAGGGATTGGTCTTGGACCTGCAACATGGTTCGCTCCACGGGCCACAGTATAGCGGAACCGACCCGACCACGCAATCAGGTTGCAAGATGCGTGCCACCATAGGAAGTGCTAGAATTCGGGGCCATGGCGGATGAGGTGTGGGTGGTTGGCGGAGGCCTTGCCGGCGCAGAGGCGGCCTGGCAAATCGCGCGCGCCGGGCTGGATGTGGCCGTGTTCGAGATGCGTCCGCAGCGGGAAACCGGCGCCCATCGGACCGCGGATCTGGCCGAGCTGGTCTGCTCGAATTCGCTTGGGTCCAAGCTCCCGGACCGCGCCTCGGGGGTCCTCTTGAACGAACTGCGAGCCCTCGGCTCGCTGTTGGTCCGGAGCGCCGAGGCGACCTCCGTGCCGGCTGGCGGTGCGCTAGCGGTCGACCGGGTGGCGTTCTCGGGAGAAGTCACCCGGGCGCTTGAGGATCACCCTCGCGTGCGAATCGTTCGCCAGGAGGTCCGGGAGATCCCTGACGGGATCGGTGTGCTGGCAAGCGGCCCGCTGACGTCGCCTGCACTTGCCGCCAGCCTGGAGGGCCTGACCGGTCAGGACAACCTGTATTTCTTTGACGCGCTCTCCCCGATCGTCGAGGCCGAAACGATCGACCTCTCGATCGCTTTCCGGGCGTCACGCTATAGAAGGGGCGAAGACGAGGGCGGGGACTACTTGAACTGCCCGATGTCGCCCGACGAGTACGGCTCCTTCGTCGAGGCGCTGGTGAAGGCCGAGCGCATTCCCCTGCGGGAATTCGAGACGCCGATCGAGAGCGGGGTGCGGGCCGGGGCTGGGCGATACTTCGAAGGCTGCCTTCCCATCGAAGTGATCGCGAGCAGGGGTTCGGAATCCCTGGCCTTCGGTCCCCTTCGGCCCGTGGGGTTGATCGATCCGCGCACCGGGCGCCGCCCGCACGCCGTTGTGCAGCTCCGTCGCGACAACCTGGCAGGATCACTCTACAACCTCGTCGGATTCCAGACCAATCTGACGTATCCGGAGCAGAAGCGCGTCTTCCAGTTGATCCCCGGGCTGGCCGGGGCGCGTTTTGCACGCTACGGACAGATGCATCGGAACACCTTCGTGAACGCGCCGGAGGTGATCTTGCCGAGCTTGGAAGTGCGAACGCGCCCGGGGCTTTTTCTGGCCGGGCAGTTGACCGGAGTCGAGGGCTACCTGGGCAACATCGCCACCGGATTGCTCGCCGGGCTGAACGCCGCGCGGCGGTCCCGGGAAGAGCCGGCGGTCGTCCTTCCTCCGGAGACGATGCTCGGGGCGCTGTGTCGGTACGTGAGCGAGTCGCCCCCGAGCGAGTTTCAGCCGATGAAAGCGAACTTCGGGATCCTTCCGCCGCTGGAAGGTGCCCCTGTGCGCGATCGCCGACGCCGCAACGAGGGGCACGCAGAGAGGTCGAGAGTCTCGCTGGCGAGGGCCATCGAAAGGAGCCAATGCGCATAGCCACCAGGCCGCGTTCCTCACTTCGCTTCAACTTCTCCAAGCGGAAAGAGGCTATGCGAATCGCGCTTTCGCTGTTGGTCATCGGCCTGGCTGGTTGCTCTGGGCGGGCATCGCCCGCGTTCAACGGCGACGTGGCGCTGGAGCTTGTCGAGGCTCAGGTTGGGTTCGGTCCGAGGTACCCTGGATCCCAAGGGCATGCCGAGGTTCAGGAGTGGATCGCGGAGGAGCTCGGGAAACGTGGCTGGACGGTCGAGACGATGAGCTTCCCCTATCGGGGGACCACCCTGACGAACCTGAGCGGGATCCTCCCAGGGTCAGGTGGCGATAAGATCCTGCTTGGTGCCCACTATGACACGCGGCGAATCGCCGATCGAGGACCCGAGGGAGAGCGCCTGCCGGTGCCAGGCGCCAATGACGGCGGCTCGGGGGTCGCGGTTCTGCTCGAAATCGCCCGGGTCCTCCCGGATAGAAACCCGGGGTGCGATGTCGGGCTTGTCTTCTTCGATGGGGAAGACAACGGCAACCTCGACGGCTGGGATTGGGCCGTGGGCTCACGCGCCTTTGCGGCGGCGCTTGAGGTCGAGCCTCGCGCGGTTGTCGTTGTCGATATGGTGGGCGATCGGGACCTGCGCCTGCCGATCGAGCGGTCGTCGACCCCGGATCTGGCTGCGGAGATCTGGGCCGCCGCCCAGGAAGCGGGATCGAAGGCCTTCGTGATGGATGTGGGGCATTCCATCCTGGACGACCACGTCCCGTTTCTGGAGAGGGGTTGGCGCGCCGTCGACATCATCGACATCGACTACCCGTACTGGCATACGACCGCGGATACACCGGACAAGGTCGCGGCCGAAAGCCTGGCACAGGTCGGCGACGCGTTGCTCACCTGGCTGGACCTGGTTTGTCCGCCGGGAGTGCAGTGAGTGCCTTCGGCGGCTGCGGGGAGACGGAGGGGTGAGCGAGCTGGGAAAGCCTGACCTCGGGCGGTACGTGATCGCCGCCGGCTGTCTGACGATGGCCGGGTTGATTGCAGGCGCCCAATTTGGGATCATCCCGGCTGAGGCGGGGGCCTTCTTTGCGCCGCCGCTGGTGATCACGGCACTCTGGATTGGCTTGGCCCTCGGTGGGGTGGTCTTCCTGATGCCGACCTGGCTGCCCGGCACCGTCCGAAGCCTCCTCTTCTTCGCCATCCTCGGCTTGGTTGCCGTCGTA
>DATIPT010000053.1:0-7888 GCA_035471625.1 Anaerolineales bacterium | reverse complement strand
GCCATCGTGGCGGTGAGCACGTGTGGACCAACCTGGTGACCGCTTGCCCGGCCTGCAACCTGCGCAAGGGCGGACGGACGCTAGGCGAAGCTCGGCTGACCCTCCAGCACGACCCCTGGGAGCCACAGGCGACCACCGCGTACCTCTTCGGACCAATGCTGGAAACCAACCAGGAGTGGCGACCGTACCTGGAAGGCTGGTAGCCGACTAGGGCTGGATCGTCCCCAGGCTCTCCACCATCGCCAACAGGCTCCCGGCAACGATCCCGTGGCCCCCGGTCAGGATCGGCAGACCGGACTGGATGATCGCTTCGGTCAGGCGGCGCACGTCCTCCTGACCGACGTGATCGACCCAGCCCAGATCGGAGGCCATCCGATCCGCCGCCGACGGCCAGCGCCCGCGTTGGGCCATCCAGACACGGGTGTCCCATAGGGCGCCCTGCGCGAGCGTCGCCAAGCTTCCCAGGAACTCAATCGGCCCCAGTCGATCGACCAGATCCCCGACCAGGGAGCGGACTTCCCCGCGGGCTTGCCGACCGCTGGCGCGCATGCCCCGTTCTTCGGCATAGACCCGGACCCAAATCCTGGTCGCCCGGACGAGCTCCATCCAGACCTCGGCGGAAACGCGTCCGATCAATGCGAGGGATGAGGCTTCCGCGCGCAGCAGGCGGAGGATCGCCTCCGTCCGACGCGCCAGTTCGACCGGAAAGGGATCCAGGGCTTCCCCCAGTCGGGGCCCGATCCCGGGGTGGAGTCGCATCAACGCCAGGTCGCCCGGCGTATCGATGTCGGCATGAGATGCGGCCGAACGCGGCGGCTCCGCGACCTGGACCTTCAATTCCTCGCGCAAGATCCAGCCGAGCGCGTTGTCGGAGTCGAGCCTCTCGCCTGCCGAGCGCAGCGCGGCGGTGTCGGAGAGCAAGGCCCAGTCCGATGAGTGAACATTGTTGACGAGGGCGGATCCTTGCGGCAGCCCCTGCCATTGCCGAAGCCAGGATTCCAGGACGGCCGGGGTCGCCAGGGGCGCGCTGGCGCCGCCGAAGTACGCCAGTGACGGAGCTCCGGCGCGGTCGGCGATCCATGCCAAGACTCGCCCGAAGTGGAAGGGCTTTGGCCATCCCTGGAGGAGCTCACCGCCTGCATCTCGGAGGGCCTGGCGCGCCGTCGAGTCCTCCGCCGCGATGAGTACGCGCGAGAGCCCCGCCGCGTGGAGGCGCGTGACCAGATCGGCCGCCGCCCCGAGCCGGGCTGCGGCCAACCACTGCTCCGCCTCCGAGGAACCCGGCGGTGGCAGGAGGACGACGGCTGGGGTTCGATCCAAGTCGAGCGTGGCGGCCGATCCGTGTGCGTCGGATCAGTCGAACTCGGGTTCGATCAATCCGAGTGCGCCATCCCGCCGCCGATAGAGCAGGTTGACCTGGTTGGTGGCCGCGTTGAGGAAGAGGAAGAAGTCCTCGTGGCCAAGCAACTCCATCTGATCGACGGCTTCCAATTCACTCATGGGGGTGAGCGGGAAACTCTTGCGGCGTACGATGGCCGGCGTCAACTCGCCGGTGTCGGGATCGTAGGAGGGCGCATCCGGCGCCGCATCGGCGGTCGAGCGGCCATCGCCGCGGTTGCGCCAGTGCTTCCCCTTGTAGCGCTCAGCCTGGCGCTCGATCTTGTCGAGCGTGGCATCGAAGGCGGCATAGATGTCATCGGCGCGGTTCTCGGCCCGCAACAGCACTCCCTTGCCGCGGGCCGTCACCTGGGCGACCTGACGATCGGCCGCCGAGCGGGCCGCCTTGCGGTGATTCAGATCGACCTGGACTTCCTCGATCGTATCGAGGTATCGGTCGAGCTTGCCGGCCTTCTTGGTGACATATTCCCGGAGGCGATCGTTCAACGGCATATTGCGGACGTTGATTTCAACCCGAACCATGGGACCTCCTCCAAGCACGTCTAGCGATCTCTATGCCCGGGCGACGGTTGCACCCACGACGTCGTCGGCGCCGGCGAGAAGCAGCGCCTCGGCGCAGGATGCCAGGGTTGCACCGGTCGTATGGACATCATCGACAAGTAGGATCGAGTGGCCGCGCACGAGATCCGGATCGCCGCGAAACGCGCCGGCGACGTTCGACCTTCGTGCCACCGGATCGAGGCCGACCTGAGAAGCCGTCTCCCGCACGCGGGCGGCGGCCCTGGGAACGAGCGGTCGTAGCATTGACCTCGCCAAGGCGCGGCCAAGGAGCTCAGCCTGATTATACCCGCGTTGTCGTTCCCGCTTCGCTCCCAGCGGCACCGGAACGATGCACGTGAACACCGCCGACGACTCGCGAAGGGCCTCCTCCATGCACACCGCAAGAGCCCGTGCCAACCGCTCGTCCGGTCGGTACTTCAAGTAGGTCAAGAGACGATCGACAGGATACTGGTAGCGGGCGCCGGCCACCGCCCAGCTGGTGGATGACGAACACCGATGCCGCGCCGAAGAGCGGGTCAGGATTCGACCGCACGCCAGGCACACCCTTCCTTCCGGGCGCACCACCCGGTTGCGGCATTCGGCGCACCAGATCGCCCCCGGCGAGCCGCACGCCGCGCATCGCGTCGGGAAGAGGATCTCGAGCAGGGACGCTGGGATCGGCCGAAGGATCGCCTCCAGCCGACGGCGGTTCATCGAGTGGGCCTTCTCCCCCTTCCGGCCCGTCAGGGAGCCTTGCGGTCAGCCGCCCCGCAGGATGGCGCCAAGCTGAGACTGGAGCAGGATTAGCGCCGCCGGCCCCAGCAGGAGAATCAAGATCGACGGGAAGATCAACAGCGCGATCGGAAAGACCATCTTGATCGGGGCTCGGTGTGCCTCTTCTTCAGCCATCTGACGGCGACGAACGCGCATCTGGTCGGATTGGATCCGCAGCACTTTGGCCAAGCTGACACCCAGCTGTTCGGACTGGATGACAGCCGCCACGAAGCTCGTGAGTTCGGCGACGCCGATGCGCTCGGCCATGTCGCGCAGCGCATCACGGCGGAGTTTGCCTAGCCGGATCTCCTGGATCACCCGTCCGAACTCCAAGGCCAGATCGTTCTCCCACTTCTCTTGCACCTTGGCCATCGCCGCGTCGAAACCGAGGCCGGCCTCCACACAGATCGTCAGCAGGTCCAGCGCATCGGGCATCGCCCGGAAGACGCCCTTCTGGCGCCGGCTGATGCGGGAGTTCAACCACAGCTGCGGGAACATGAATCCGAGCAGCAGGAATACGACCGTCAGGGCCAGGCCCTGCACCCAGTTCCGGCCGCTGATGGCGAAGACCAGGAAGATCACCCCGCCGAAGAGCACTGCCAGGATGAACCGCATCGTCAGGAAGACTGCCGGATCGAGCCGCATCGGGTTCCCCGCCGTCTCCAGCTTCTGGCGCGTACTCTCGAGCGTCGCCTGGGGAGTGAAACGCTGGGAGATCTGGCCGATCCGGTTGAAGAACGGCAGGACGACGCGATCGTAGAGTCCCTGAGAGAGCTCGATTTCCTCCAGGCTCAGCGGCTCATCGCGCACGCTGAATTCAGCCAAACGGGCCTGGACCGGGTCGCGCGCCTCGGGGGCCCGGATTCCGACGATCACCAGGATGACGGCGACGATGACCGCAAGGACCAACAGGATTCCCAGGGCACCAGCCATCTCGGATCCCTTCTAGATGTCGATGTTCACGATCCGCTGCGTGATCATGAACCCGGAAATCACCATCCCGGCGGCGACGCACAACATCGAGTAGCCGCAGACCGCCGGGTCGGAACTCCAGAACTTCTCGACGTACGGACGATTCACCAGGAACAGGATCCCCAACAGGGCCACGGGCATCATCGAGATGACCCACGCCGTGGCGCGTCCCTGCGCCGTCAGCGCGGCGATCTCGCCCTTGATGCGGACGCGCTCGCGGATGGTAAAGGAGATGACGTCGAGAATCTCGGCGAGGTTGCCGCCGACCTCGCGCTGGACGTTGATCGCCGTCACCACCAGGTCGAGGTCATCGCTGTTGATGCGGCGCAGCAAGTGGGCCAGGGCGTCGTCCATCGAGAGACCCAGCTGCATCTCCTGGACGACACGCCGGAACTCGTCGCAGATCGGCGCCGGGAGTTCCCGGCTCACGGCTTCCATGGCCTGCAAGGTCGAAAAACCGGCCCGCAACCCGTTCACCATGAGGTTGAGCATGTCGCCCAGCTGGCCGTTGAACTTCTTGAGGCGGCTTTTCTCGGCCCGGCCGACGTACCAACCCGGCACCAAGTAGCCGACCACGCCTCCCACAGAGGCGAAAATGAAGCTCCGACTGAGAATGTAGCCGATGACGATGCCGAGGAAGACCGAGATGATGATGACCGCGATGTACTCGGCGGGGCGCAGCTTGAGGTCGGCGCGGGCCAGGCGCCGGGAGATCCCCTGGAAGAGGTTGGTGCCCTCCCCCATACGATTGAAGTAGTCGAGCAGGATGCTCCGCCGCTCGGCCTTGTCCTCGATCTCCGGAGCGGCCTGCGAGACCAGCCCCCCCGACTCGGCATAGCGGCCCAGCCGCTCCTCGACGACCGACCGGCTTCCCAGGACCGAGATGGCAACGCCGACCGCCAGCAGCAGCAATCCAAGCCCGCCGCCGAAGAGCAGGATCATCGTCGGAACGGACATGCCACCAACCCCTTTCTACCCCCCGGGCGGCCGGGCCTTCGCCGATCCCCGGCGCGGCGCCCCGGTCGTTCGATTAGTACCGCCTCTCACCGACGCCAAAGATCGACGCCGGCAGGTGGATCCCGGAGGCCTCGAGCTTGTCCATGAACCGGGGCCGCAACCCGGTCGGGCGGAGTCGCCCGATCACCCGGCCCTGCTCGAAACCGGTCTGCTCGAAGATAAAAATATCGGTCATCGTGATGACATCGCCTTCCATGCCCTGGATCTCGGCGATGTGGGTTACCTTGCGCGTTCCGTCGCGCAGACGTTCGAGGTGAACCACAAGCTCCAGAGCGGAGGCGATCTGCTCACGAATGGCGCGCACGGGAAGGTCCATGCCGGCCATCAGGGTCATCGTCTCGACACGGGCCAGGGTGTCGCGCGGGCTGTTGGAGTGGGCCGTCGTCATCGAGCCGTCATGGCCGGTGTTCATCGCCTGCAACATGTCCAGGGCGGCCTCGTCACGGATCTCGCCTACGATGATCCGGTCGGGCCGCATTCGCAGCGAGTTCACCACCAGATTCTGAATGGTCACTTCGCCCCGGCCCTCAATGTTGGGCGGGCGGGATTCCAGCGTCACGACGTGCTCCTGGCGGAGCTGGAGCTCGGCGGCGTTCTCGATCGTGACGATGCGCTCATCCGGCGGGATGTACTGCGACATCACGTTGAGCATCGTGGTCTTGCCGGAACCCGTACCGCCGGAAATCACCATGTTGATCTTCGAGATCACGCAGGCGCGCAAGAACTCGACAGCCTCCGCCGTAATCGTCCCGAACTCGATGAGTTGGTCGACCGTGATCGGGTTGCGGGCGAACTTTCGGATCGTCAGTACCGGCCCGACCAGGGAGATCGGAGGGATGACGGCGTTGACGCGGGATCCGTCGGGCAGGCGGGCATCGACATAGGGGCTGGCCTCGTCGATGCGGCGGCCGAGCGGCGAGACGATGCGGTCGATAATGCGCATCAGGTGGTCGTCGCTCTCAAAGGCGGCCGGCTCGCGGCTGATCTTGCCCCGGCGCTCGATGTAGATGTTCTTGCCACCGTTGACCATGATCTCGGTGATCGTCTCATCGGCGAGGAGCGGTTCGATCGGACCCAGGCCCAAGATCTCGGCGACGATCTGCTCAAAGAGACGGCGCCGTTCCGGACGCGAGAGGACGATCTTCTCTTCGGCCAAGATCGTCTCGAACAATTCCTCGATTGTCCGCCGTACTTCGGCGGTCTGGGTGACGTCCATGGAGGGATCGAGCTCGGCCAGCAGCTTGTTCTGGACGCGCGACTTCAGACCGTGGTACGGATCGCGCTGGTCGGCGCCGGGCGCCGAGACGCGGCGGGTCGAGAGCCCGCTCAATCGGGCCGTACTGGCCGACGGCGAGGCGCCCTCCGGGGCCGCCGTGGGCGCCGGCGCGCCTTCGCGCGGCGCCGCCGGGGCGGGGACATTCGAGTTTCCCTGTTCGATACGCTTCAGCAGCGACACGCCCTACCTCCTCGCCCAGGTCCGGCACGGCGGACCCAGGGTCACCGGCTGAACAACCTCGGCCGGTCTGACTCCTGCGCTTCGGCCTCCTCGGCCTGGGACGCCATCAGTCGCTCCCGCACGGTCGCCAGCAATTCCAGGATGTTGCGTCCGGGAGGCTTGCTGCGGTCCGAGAGCAGGAGCGGTACGCCCCGATTGATCGAGGCCGTGACAATCTTCTCGTCGGCGGGGATCTCCCCATCCACGGGTCGTTTCAGATTCTCGGAGACCGCTTCGGCCGTGATCCCGCTCTTGCGGTCGACCTTGTTCAATACGAAGAAGATACGCTCGCGCGGGAACTCCAGGGCCCCGAGCAGGTCGAACACCAACCGGGCGTCCTTGATCGCCGGGATGTCGGGCGTGGCAATCATGAAGAGGACGTCGGAGCTGTCCAGGACGGCCAGGGTGATATCGTCAATCCCCTTGTGGGTATCCACGACCACATAGACGAAGTTGCGCTTGAGATATTGCAAGACCTTACGGACCTGGTCGGGCGATACCTCGTCGGCATGCTCCGGTCTCGGAGGCGCCGCCAGGATTCGCAGGCCGCTGTCGTGGCGGATCAAGACTTCCTCAGCAAGGTCTTCGTCGATATCATCCGAGCGCGACGCCAGATCGAGAAAGGAGTTCTTGACCTGCAGGTTGAGGAAGACGGCGACATCGCCGAACTGCAGATTGGCGTCGACGAGCACCGTGGGGGTCTCATCCGTGTTCAAGCCGAGGGCCAGGTTCGACGCCAGGGTCGTGCATCCGACACCGCCCTTCGGACTGTACACCGCCAGAACGCGGCCGATCCGCCCCCGCTCCCGGGAGTCGCCCCCCGGCCCCGATGACACGGGGACGCGCTGCGCCTGATCCTTGCGCTCCTCGTGAGCCCGCAACCCCCAGCGGCGCACCGACGAAACCAGCTCGTCGCTGGCCGGCGGCTTGGCGATGAAATCGCGGGCGCCGGCCCGCATCGACTGGCGCAAGTAGTCCTGATCGCTTTGGACCGAGAGCATGATGATCTGCGCGTGACGGACCTCGCGCAGCAGCGCCTCGGTGACGGTGATGCCGTCGGTATCCGGAAGATTGATGTCCATCAGGACGACATCCGGCTGCGTGTCGCGCGCCATCTGGAGGGCTTCTTCCCCCGTGCGCGCCGCGCCGACGACTTCGATGTCGGATTCGAACTGGAGCAGTTTGCGGAGGTTCTCGCGCGTCTCGGCGATGTCGTCGACGATCAGCAGACGAATGTTCTCGCCCGTCTCTCCGGCCATCCCGATACGCCTTCGCCGCTACCCCGTCCTACGGTCCCGCCGGGGCCGGTGCCGTGTCATTCGGCAGCACCGGGATGACGACGCGATCGATCCGCGGTTCCACGCCGTACGGCTGCTTGCTGGGCACGGTGATGTCGTAGTTGTCCAGCAGGTACTGCAGCGTCACGCTCGTCGTCTCGTCGCTGGTCGTGTCGCCCGGAGCGCGCAGCGTCAGCACCAGATCCAGACCCGACTTCACCGCCCAGTTCAGCGCCAGAGCGTCCTGGGGCGAAACGATCAACGTGATGATGTCGGGACGAACGACTGTCGGGGTTGTCGGCTGCGCCTGCCCGCCCTGCGGCGGCGGCGCGCCAACTCCCTGTCCGGTCGTAATCGGCGCCGCAGCAGCCGACTCCTCAGCTTCGAGGGTGAAGGTGCCAATGTGCAGCACGGT
>DATIPT010000052.1:0-44471 GCA_035471625.1 Anaerolineales bacterium | reverse complement strand
GTGAAGACTTCTTCCAGCTCCTCCGACACAAGCAGGATCGCCGCTCCGTTTGCGCGCTGGGCCAACAACAGCCGCTGAACGCCCTCGATGGCGCCCACATCGAGCCCGCGCGTGGGCTGCATCGCAATGAGCAAGGCCGGTTGGTCGGAGAGCTCGCGGGCCAGAATGACCCGCTGCAGGTTCCCACCAGACAGCATCCGGGCCGGTGTGTCGACGCTGGGCGCGAGGATGGTGTATTCCTCCTTCAGCCGCTCCGCTCGGTCACGCGCCGCCTTCCGGTCCAAGCGAGTACGCCTGGCGAGCGGCGGTTTGCGATAAGTTTTCATGATGACGTTGTCTGTGATGCTCAGGTTGGGGGCCGTCCCGACGTGCGTGCGATCTTCCGGAACGTGGGCAACGCCAAGATCGATCGGAACGCGGGCGCGGCGATTGGTCACCTCGTTGCCATTGATGTAGATGTGGCCGCCCGTCGCCGGCCGCAAGCCGGTGATGACCTGCCCCAGTTCCGACTGTCCGTTGCCGGCGACGCCGGCCACCCCTACGATCTCTCCCGACCGTACTTCCAACGACACGCCGCGCAGCGCGGGGAACCGCTTGTCGTTGTCGGCGCGGACGTCCACCAGCTGTAGCACCACCGCGCCCGGCGCCTGCGGCGCCTTTTCCAGATCGAACATCACCTTGCGGCCCACCATGAGGTTGGCCAGTTCCGCTTTGGAGGTGCCGGCCGGCCGGATGCCCGCCGCGGTAACCCTTCCCTGGCGGAGCACAGTGATCCGGTCGGCGATCCTCATGACTTCGTGCAGCTTGTGGCTGATGAACACGATCGACTTGCCTTCGTCGACCATCGAGCGCAACGTCTTGAACAGCTCATCGATCTCCTGCGGTGCCAGCACGGAGGTAGGCTCGTCCATGATCAGCACTTGGACGCCGCGGTAGAGCATTTTGAGGATCTCGACACGCTGTTGCTCGCCGACCGTCAGCTGCCAGATCCTGGCTTCGGGTGTGATGCGCAGGCCGAACCGCTTCCCGATCTCTGCCATTCGCAGGTTGTAGTGCGACAGACGCATCAGGTAGCGGGGTTCGTCGAGGCCCAGCAGGATGTTCTCCGTGACCGTCTGCGAATCGATCAGCGAGAAGTGTTGATGGACCATCCCGATTCCAAGCGCGATCGCATCGCGGGGCGAACCCAGGCTGACTTGCCCACCGCGAATGAAGATGCTTCCCTCATCGGGCTTATACAACCCCGCGAGCACGCTCATGAGGGTGCTCTTTCCTGCGCCATTCTCTCCGAGCAGAGCGTGGATCTCGCCGTGACGCAGGTCGAAGTCCACGCCCTGATTGGCGACGACCCCCGGGAACTGCTTGGTGATCCCGCGCATCTCGACGACGTTTTCCGTCACACGATCTCCGTTCGGTCGGGCCGCCGGCCGTTCCCTGGCGCCAGCCGGGCGGCGCGCTCGGAGCGCGCCGCCACGGCTGGCCCTTGGATCCTGCTATCGCATTCCGACAAACTCGGGCATCAAAGGCGTAAGCGTGTCTCTAGAGGTCGGGCAGCTCAGCCGTGATGCCGTCGGCCCACCAGTACATGCAGGTCTCGCAGGGCGATCCGAATTCGGCGAAGCCGTCCAGATCGAGCTGCTCCAGGGTCGCACCCTCGGGGACGATCAGGTTGCCCTGATTGTCGTAGATTGGGCCGGCGAACACATCGAAGCGGTCAAACTCGCCAGCCAGCGCTGCGGCCAAGGTGTCCATCACGAGCTGGACGTCCTCGGCAGGGAGATCCGCCACTCCGGGTTGAGGCGTCTGCCCGGGCATGAACCCGAACAGGCCCATCCCACCTTCCGACGAGTCGAAGTACTGGAACCCAGGAGTGTAGCTGCCGTCCATGGTCCCCTGGGCGATGGCGGCGTAGATCGGGCCCCACGTCCAGTACGGCGCGGTCAAACAGCGCTCGGTCTGGCAGGCGTTCACATGGTCGTAGTTGACGCCCCAGACATCGCCGAGCTGGGTGGCCACATCGCCCGCGGCAGGCGTGTCGGCGCCGGTGAACACGACCTGTACCCCTGCGTCAAAGAGCGATTCGGCGCCCTCCTTCTCGATGACCGGGTCGTGCCAGGTGTTGATCCAGCGCACATCCATCGTGCACTCCGGGCAGGTGCGCTTGGCGCCCAGCATGATGGCGTTGCCGAGGCGCAGCTCCTCCGGGATGGGGAACGTGGCCATGTAGCCCAGCCGGGGGTTGCCGTCGGTCTTGGCGCGCGATCCGGCCAGCATGCCGGCCAGATACTTGAACACTTCCATCTCGCCGAACATGTTCCCGTAGTTCGTGCCGTTGGTCTTGAAACCGGTAAGGTGGATGAACATCTGATCGGGGAACTCCGTCGCGACGATCTCCATGGGATCCATGTAGCCGAACGAAGTGCCGATGATCAAGTCGAATCCCTTGCGGGCGAGGCTGCGGAAGACCTGCTCGGAGTCGGCTCCTTCGGGCACGAGCTCGATGTAGGCGACATGGGTGCCCTCGACGTTGTCCGCGACGTAGTTGAGGCCGTCCCAGTGGGCTTCACTCCAGCCGCCGTCGTCGTGCGGGCCGATCAGCACCATGGCGACGTTGAACTTACCTTCTTCGATCTCGGGGATCTGGAACCCCCCCGTCTCGACGGGCGGGGCCTCCGGCTCTTCGGTGCCTGCCGGCGCCGGGGTCGTCTGGCAGGCGGCGAGCGCCAGCGCTACGACCATCAAGAGCGCCAGGCCTCGCCAAAGGTTCCGTGCGGACATCTCGTCCTCCTCTGTTTCGGATGGGCGGTGCGGCGGGCTGAGAGGTCGGACAGCGTTTGGGCAGGAGCCTCCTTTCGGCCGGGTCCACCAGGGGCGAACCCTAGCGGGTGATGCGCGTTCCCGTCTTCCCTTCCAGGGCGCGCTCAATGTTCTCCGGGTTGGTGATCAGAGCCTCTTTGCCCCCCTGCTCCAGGTACTTAATGATAGCCTCAATCTTCGGGCCCATGCTGCCCTTGGCGAAGTGCCCCTCCCCCAAGTAGGTGCGGGCCTCCTCCATGGTCAGGCGATCGAGCCAGCGCTGATCGGGTTTGTTGAAGTTGAGGGCGACCTTCTCGACGGCGGTCGATATGAGGAACAGATCCGCTTTCAGGCTGGCGGCAAGCAGCGAGCCGGCGAAATCCTTGTCGATGACCGCCTCCACACCCGACAAGTCTCCCTGGGCGTCAGCCACAACCGGGATCCCGCCGCCTCCGGTGCTGATCACAACGAAGCCCTGCTGGATCAGGGCCCGGATGGCATCTTCCTCGATGATCCGCTTCGGCAGCGGCGACGCCACCACCCGCCGCCAGCCTCGGCCGGCATCCTCGACCACCGACCACCCGCTCTCGGCCCGGCGCTGGTTGGCCGTTGCCTCATCCATGAAGGAACCGATCGGCTTGCTCGGCGCCGAGAAGGCCGGATCGTCGCCATCGACGAGGACCTGGGTGACGACCGTCGCCGCCGACTTCCGGATCCCTCGCTTGCGGAACTCGTTGTGCAGCGCCATCTGAAACATGTAGCCGATGGCGCCCTGCGTATCGGCGCCGCAGTAGTCGAGCGGGACCGGGTGGAGCTCGTACAGGGCAAGCTCGGCGCGGCGCAGGATGAAGCCCACCTGAGGTCCGTTCCCATGCGTGATCACGACGTCCCAGCCGGCTTGGATCATCCCAGCGATATGACTCATCGACTCAGCCCCGGCCGCGTACTGGTCGGGGATCGTCTGCCGGTTCTTGTCTTTGATGAGCGAGTTGCCGCCGACGGCGACAACAGCAAGTTTGGCCATGCTCTTGGAGCCTCCTCTGGCTGTCTCCTGGGTTTCCGGCGATCCGATCAGGACCGCATCGTCAGGGCCATCACGGCCTTCTGGACGTGCATCCGATTTTCGGCCTCGTCGTACACGACGCTCTGCGCGCCGTCGATCACGGCATCCGTGACCTCGATGTTGCGGTCGGCCGGCAGCGGATGCATGTAGATCGCATCCGACTTGGCCAGCGCCATCTTCCGCTCGTCGGTGATCCAGCTCTCGTACTTCTTGATGATCCGAGCGCCCTCTTCCTGATCGGTCGTCGTCAGCATCGCCCCCCACGACTTGGCGTAGACGATGTCGGCATCCCGGATGGCATCTTCCATGCTGTCGGTCACCTCGAAGCCGGTGCCGAAGCGCCGCGCCTGTTCGCGGGCCTGGTCCATGATCTCCGGCATCAGCTTGAACTCCGGCGGGTGGGCCAGCACCACGTCCAGGCCGAAGCGCGGCATCTGCAAGACGAGCGATTGCGGCACCGACATCGGCTTCTGGTACGACGCCGCGTAGGCCCACGAGACGACCATCTTCTTGCGCCGCAGGTCGCGGCCCTTCTTCTCGACAATCGTCATCAGGTCCGCCAGGATCTGGAACGGGTGATAGACCTCGCACTGCATGTTGAGGATCGGGACCCGGCTGGCCCTGGCGACGTCGTTCAGATAGCGATTGCCGATCCCCCAGTCTACGTGGCGGATGGCAATCCCGTCGAAGTAGCGGCCAAAGATCTCTCCGATTTCCTTGGGTGTATCGCCGTGAGCGATCTGGGTCGTCTTGGACTCGATGAAGGCGGCATGACCCCCGAGCTGGGCCATCCCGGCTTCGAATGAGCCGCGGGTCCGCGTGCTGCTGAAGAAGAACAGCATCGCCAGCACCTTATCGCGCAGGTAGGCGTGCTGCTCGCCGAGTGCCCGCTTGCGCTTAAGGTCGAAGGCGACCTCGAGTACCGTCTCGACTTCCTCGCGGCTGAAATCGAGATCGCCGATCAGGTCTCTGTTGCGAAGATCGGTCTGCATGGATTCGCTCCTTCTCGCCGGGGGGACGCACCCGGCGCTATTCCATCGCCCCGAGCACCGAGGCCAGGATCGCCATCCGCATCACGACGCCATTGAAGGCCTCCTGCCAGTAGCGCGACCATCGAGTGATGTCGACGTCGGGCGGGATCTCGTCCATGCGCGGCAACGAATGGAGCAGGATCGCGTCCGGCTTGGCCTTCTTCTCGAGCAGCTCGCGCGTAATCTTGTAGTTGGCGGGGGTCAGACCGATATCGCCACTGCGCTCGTCGCGCGACTTGGTGTAGTCCGGCTGGACCACCGGTTCCACGAGGATGACATCCGCTTCGCCGATCACCTTCTCGACGTGATCCGCTTCCTGGAAATCGAGGCTGTATTGGCGCAGCTCGGCCTTGAACTCATCCGTCAATCCCATGTCGGGAGGGGAGACGAAAGTGATCGGGCAGTCGAACTGCGACAGCCCGTAGCCCAGCGAATGCATCGTCCGCATCCGCATATCGCCGACCGCCAGCCACTTGAGCCCGTCGATCCGTCCGCGCTCGCGCAGAACCGTGTACAGATCGGTCAGGATCTGGGTCGGATGTTCGCCCCACCCGTCGCCGCCGTTGATCACCGGGATCGACGCCCAGCGGGCGGCCTCGTGCGGTGCGCCCTGCTGGAAGTGGCGCATGACGATCACGTCGCCGTAGAACTCCAGCATCTTGACCGTATCCTTGATCGACTCCTGGTAGAAATCACCGGCGCGCGTCATCTTGGCATCGGCGAAGCCGGTGACGCTCCCGCCGAGGCGGATCATGGCGGCTTCGTGCGCCAGGCGGGTCCGGGTGGACGGCTGGTAGAAGGCCGTCACCAGGGTCTTGTCCTTCAACAGGTCGCCGTTGCGCCGACTGCGGGCGATCGGTTCCAGTTGGCGGGCGATGTCAAAGAGGTGCATGAACTCGTTACGCTCAAACTCCTTGAGCGAGAGGATGTCTCGTCCGGCGAAGCTGCGCATCTCGTATCTCCTTCAGCGTCTTGAGAAGTGTTTTGGATCAGGCGGCGTGCGCAAGGAACGTCCTACTCCGGTCCACCTCCCGCAGCGGCTGTCGGGCCACCGACGCGCCGCACCACGTGCAGCTGGATGCTTCCGGGGAGGAAGTAGGACCACGAGTGGTCCAACGGAAGGCCCCCCCGACCGAAGAGCCGCGCCTCCAACCGCAACAGGACATCGCCGCGCTGGATCTGCAGCCGGCGGGCGATCTCCGCCGTGGCCGGGATGGCGCTGATCTCGGTGCGCGCCACCTCGGGCTCCAACCCCTTCTGGAGCATCAGATCCAGGACGGAACCGCTGAACTGGTTGGCCCAGGTGGCCTCCGGAAGGATCGATTGCGGCACGACATCGACCAGGAAAGCGACCGGCCGGCCACCCGTCAGGATGACCCGTGACGCCTCGACCACGGCCGCGCCCGGCGTCAGCCCGAGCGTCTCGGCGTCGGTCTCCCCGGCTGAGCGGATTGCGATCTCGCACTCCCCCATCTCGACCGACTGGCCGGTGCGCGCCGCCAGCGTCTCAAGGCTCTCGAGCACCTCCAACCCGGCGACGAGCGCCATGGGCGGCCGGGTGACGACCGTGCCGACACCCTGGCGCCGACGGATGCGCCCCTGCTGCTCAAAAGCGCGCATCGCCTCGCGCAGGGTCGCCCGCGAGACGCCCAACTGCTTCGCCAGCTCAGGCTCAGAGGGAAGGTACGTATCGACCGGGGTGTTGTCGAGGAGTTCCCCCAGCCGCTGCGAGGTTTGCTGGTAGAGCGGGACGGCCCGCGAGGCGCCTTCGCGCTTCTTTCGGGGACTCACGCTGCGCCTCCGCTAGCCGGCTCCTGCAGAGCGATCACCTCGAAACGGTCGACATCCACCAACCCTTTGTCCGAGATGCGCAGGGCCGGGATCACCACCAACCCCAGCAGGCTCAACTGCATATTGGCGTTGTTGAGCGTGCAGCCGCAGGATCGCATCGCCTCGAGCACGCCCTCGGCCTTGTCGGCGACGATCTCGGCCCGTTCGTCCGACATCAGGCCGCCGATCGGAAGCTCGACCCGGCCGATCACCTTCCCTTCGCGCACGACGATCTGCCCGCCGCCCACCCGCGCCAGTTCGTTGCCGGCGATCGCCATTTGCTCCTCGTCCGTGCCCACGATCAACATGTGGTGGGAATCGTGGGCCACAGTGGACCCGACCGCGCACCGGCCCTGCAACCCGAAACCGTGCACAAAACCGACGACGACGTGTCCGGTCCCCTGGTGGCGTTCAACCAGCGCCACCTTCGCAAGGTCGGCTTCCAGATCAGGATGCAGATGTCCCTGGTTGGGGACCATCGACTTCACCAGGTGGGCCGTCGGCGCCTGGTTCTCGATGACACCAATGACATGCACCGAGACGGGGTTCGAGTCCAGGGCGGGCACCACGAAGTCCGCCGCCGTCAGCGGTCGCGCCAGCCGGACGGAGTTGCGGACCTCATCGGGATAGGGGAAAGGCTCCAGGGCGAGCAAGTTCTTGCCATCGCGGGCCGCCCACTGACCGCGCGCCATCACGGCCTCGGCCCGGAAGGCTTCGAGATCGGTCACCAATACGATGTCGGCGTTCCGTCCCGGTGCGATCATCCCGACGTCCCGGGAGACGCCGAAGTGCTCGGCGGTGTTGATCGTCGCCATCTGGATCGCCGTCATCGGGGGAAGGCCCTCCGCGATGGCGTGTCGGACAACTCGATCCATGTGTCCATCGTGGACAAGCGTCCCCGAGTGACTGTCGTCAGTCACCAGCAGGAAGCGCCGCGGATCCAGACCCTGATCGAGGACCGCGCGCACTTGGGCGGCGACATCATGCCAAGCCGAACCGTAGCGCAGCATTGCCCGCATTCCCTGCCGCACGCGCGCCACGGCGTCCTCGAGCCGCGTCCCCTCGTGGTCGTCCTGCGGTCCTCCAGCGACGTAGCCATGGAACGCGAGCCCCAGGTCGGGGGCGGCGTAGTGACCGCCGATCACCCTTCCGGCAATCCGGGTTTCGGCCATTTCCGCATGCATTTGTGGATCGCTCGACGAGACGCCCGGGAAGTTCATCATCTCGCCCAGGCCGATCACGCCCGGCCACTGCATCGCCTCGGCCACCTCGTCCGGACCGATGGCGGCCCCGGCCGTCTCCAGACCGGGCGCCGACGGGACGCACGAAGGCACCTGCACCCAGACGTGGATCGGCTGTCGGAGCGCTTCTTCGACCATCATATGCACGCCCCGCAGGCCGAAGACATTGGCGATCTCATGCGGATCGATGAACATGCCGGTCGTGCCGTGCGGCACGACCGCTCGGACGAACTCGGTGACCGTCAACATCCCCGATTCGACGTGCATGTGCCCATCGAGCAAGCCAGGGACCAAATACCGTCCATCCACGTCGACCACTTCGGTCTCCGGCCCGATGGCATGGCCGGCATCCGGCCCGACATACGCGATCCTCGATCCGGCGACGGCGATATCGGTTTCTTTCAGGAACTCCCCCGATTGGACGCACACCCACGTCCCGTTGCGCAGCACCACGTCGGCTGGGCGGCGCCCCATGGCGACATCGACGAGGTGGCGGGTGGTTGCGGCCCATGCCTTCGAGTCCATCCCCATCACCTCCGCCGTCTCCGGCTAGTCACCACTCGCCAACCGAAGGGCGGCGCGGTTGTGCTTCTCGATCAGGGGCGGAAGATCGAGCCCCACCAGATGGCCGCGATCGACGACGATCCGTCCGTGGACCACGGAAAGATCAACTCCCACGGGCGCACAGAATACGGCGGCCGCCACGGGGTCGTGCAGGGCCCCGGCGTACTCGATCCGGTCCAGGGACAGGGCGACGAAGTCGGCGCACTTTCCGACCTCCAGCGAACCGATGTCGTCCCGTCCAAGGACGGCGGCTCCGCCCCTCGTCGCCAGCTCCAACGCCTGGCGAGCGGTCATCAGGCTCGAAGCGCTTCCAGGATCCGGACGTTCGGCGTCGCCCAGGCGCGCCAGCAGCATCGCCTGGCGGGCCTCGGCCAGCATGTGGGATGAATCATTGCTCGCGGAGCCGTCGACGCCGAGCCCGACCCGCACGCCGGCCCGAAGGTAGTCCTTTACCGGGGCGATCCCCGACGCCAGCCGCATGTTCGACGACGGACAGTGAGCCACGCCGATCCTTCCCTGCCCCATGCGTCGGACCTCATCGCCATCGATGTGTACGGCATGGGCAAACCAGACGTCCTCCCCCGTCCAGCCGAGCGATTCGGCGTAGCCCAAGGGGCGCTGTCCAAAGGTCTCCAGGCAGAAGTCCTCCTCATCGCGCGTCTCAGCCAAATGGGTATGAAGCGCTACGCCTTGAGATCGCGCCAGCGCGGCCGACTCGCGCATGAGCTCCGGGCTGACCGAGAACGGCGAGCAAGGGGCGACGACCACCCGCACCATCGCGCCCGGGTCCGGGTCGTGGAAGGCCTCGATGACCCTGAGGCTGTCGGCGAGGATCACCTCGGGTCTCTCTACGACGCGATCAGGAGGCAATCCCCCCTGGCTTTCCCCCAAGCTCATCGAGCCTCGTGAGGCGTGCAGCCGGATGCCGACGGGCTGAGCCGCCTCGATCTCGTCGTCCAGGCGGCAACCATTGGGGAAGAGGTAGAGATGGTCAGAAGCGGTCGTACATCCGCTCAGGGCGAGCTCGGCCAGACCCAGCTGGGTGGAAACGCGCACGTCATCAGGCGTCAGTCGGGCCCAGATCGGATACAGAGTCTTCAGCCAGTGGAAGAGGTCGGCATCCTGGGCTGCCGGCAGTGCGCGGGTCAGCGTTTGATACAGATGGTGGTGCGTGTTGACCAGGCCAGGGAGGACAAGGTGGCCGCTCGCATCGACGACGGTGTCGGCGTGCGAGGGCAGCGCCTCCGTAGGCCCAACTTGCTCGATCCACCCGTCGCGGGCGAAGAGGGCTCCGTCGGCGATTTCGCGCCGCTCGCCGTCCATCGTGACCATGACTGCGGCGTGCCGGACCAGGAACGTGGGCATGGTGATGGGGCGGACTTGGAGCCAGTCTAGCATCGGCACTCGCGGGAGTCAATTGTCAGACAACGCCCCGGGAGGTGTCGAAGGTCACGGGCCGGAGCCTCCGGGGCGGCCGCGCCCCACCCGAAGACCGCCCATGAACGGGACAGGGCGGGTTTCCCCGCCCTGTCCTTCACGTTCGAGCTTCTGGCCGATCAGGGAGCGCGGCGGGAGGCCGAGCGAAGGGTGTTCTGCAGCAGCAAAGCAATCGTCATCGGCCCAACCCCGCCGGGGACTGGTGTGATCGCCCCAGCGACTTCGACCGCTTCGTCGAAGTCAACATCCCCGACCAACCGATAGCCAGACTTCGTCGACGCGTCCTCGACCCGGTTGATTCCGACATCGATGACGTACGCCCCCGGCTTGATCCACGACCCCTTGATCATGTTGGCACGGCCAATCGCGGCGATGAGGACATCAGCCGAGCGGCAAACACCCGCCAGGTCTTTGGTCCGAGAGTGACAGATGGTGACCGTGGCGTTCTCCTTCACCAGGAGGAGCGCGGCCGGCATCCCGACGATGTTCGACCGACCGACGACCACGGCATTGGCCCCATCGAGCTTGGCTCCACTCTTCTTTAGTAGAACCAGGCATCCGGCCGGCGTGCACGGGACAAACAATGGCTCGCGTCCCTTCTGCGCCAGGCGGCCGATATTGAGCGGATGGAACCCGTCGACGTCTTTCTCGATTGAGATCGCCTTCAGGACGGCCTCCTCGTCCAGGCCGGCAGGAAGCGGAAGCTGCACGAGGATGCCGTGAACGGCGGGATCTTGATTGAGACGCCCGACCAGAGCCTCGACTTCGGCCTGCGAAGCCGTCGCCGGTAGCTCATGGCCGAACGACTCGATTCCGACTTCGGCGGAGGCCTTTTGCTTGGCGCGGACATAGGTATGCGAAGCAGGGTTGTCCCCGACGAGCACCGTCGCCAGCCCGGGCCGAGGCCCGCCGTCGGCCAGAAGCTTTTCCACTCCGCGCGCCACCTCCTCGCGGACATCCTTTGCGATCGCCTTGCCATCGATCAACGTTGCGGTCATCCGTCGTCTCCTCGAACCTTCACGGTCCGGCGCGGTCTGCCGATACCTGGATTATCGTCCAAGCGCACAAGCCCAGGCAAGGAAGGAGGTCCGCGTCCTGGGGGGAATGGTGTCGCTGGAGGCGGTGGCTTGCAGACCCGGACTAGGGACGCCAGTCTGGGTCGAAATCCTGGCCTGGAGATTCGGTCAGCAAGCGGAAGTTGTTGCACCCGATGGTCATTACCCCGATCTCGTGGTTCGAGCCCGCGGGCCATGTTTCCATCGCGATCCAGCCACCGTCCCGCGAAAGTCTGCCTTCGGCCATCGGGTAGCCGGCGAGCTCCCCCGCCGAGCACACCCGCGACCCGACCAGGGCCTGCGGGGTGTACTCGCTGGCAAAGAGCCGGGGGACGCCCCCGATGTCTCGCTCGAACAAGATCAGCTTGCCATCGCGGGACCAATCCGGGTGAGAGCTTGCTCCGCCCCGGGTAACCCGAAGGGTCGAGCCGCCCTGCTCCGGCATCACATACAGGTCGATCTCACTGGTCCGCTGGCCCGTATAGATCAGCTCGGCGCCGGTGGCGGACCAGGCTGGTTGCAGCTGGGCCATCGAGTTCTGGCCGAGGGGAGTTGCCTCGCGCGTTTCCAAGTCGATCACATAGAGCTGTGTGAACGAACCCCGCAGGCTCGCGAACACAATCCGCAGACCATTGGGTGACCAAGCGGGGTCGAAGTCGCCTCCAGGGACCGTCGGCAGCGGCGTCAGATTGGAGCCGTCGGCGTCCATGATGAAGATCTGGGAACCCTGGTAGACCTCTCGATTGTCGCGGCATGGGGACGTGAACGCGAGTCGACTCCCGTCCGGCGACCAGGCGGGCTGACAGGCACCGTCGCTCAAGTCGGTGACCTGAGTGAGGTCGGAACCGTCGAAGTTGATCAAGTAGATCTGGGCTGTCCCGCTCCGGCTCGAAGCGAAGGCGATCTGGCCCTGGCCTCCGCCGACGGGCGTCGCCCCGACGGTGGGGATCGCCGGCGGCACGGCCTCGCTGGGCTGAGGCGGATCGGTGGCTTCCACCGAGGGCACGAGGAGTGCCTGGGGTCTTGTCGGCGTTGGAAGATGTGTGGCCGCGACCTCCGACGGCGGGGCGGTGGAGGCCCCGCGTCCGAAGAGATCGGTGATGCGCGGCACCAGCACGCCGGCGCCGAACAACGCCAAAACGCCGATGATGGCCACGAGCAGGACTGGCCACATCTTGCGGCGGGCCGGAGCTTCCGGCGGCTGAATCCGTTCCGGACGGGGGCGGGAGATGGTCGTCTTGGCCGGCGGCGGCCCTGTCTCCGGCGGCTCGGGCCGCGGGAGAACGCGAGCGAGAGTCGGGCGGCTGGCCGTCGAGGCCGCCCGCAGCGCTGAGGCGAACTCGGCCATTGTCTGGTAGCGATCGTCAGGCTTGACTTCCAGGGCACGCTCAATCGCCCTGGCCACGCCTGAGGAGATGGTGGGATTCCGCTCTCGGAGCAAGGTGAGATGCTCGCGGCCCATCGCCCGCTCCAGGGCGTCCTCGGGGATGCGAGCCGTGAAGGCGGCGTACATCGTGGCCGCCAACGAGTAGATGTCTGTGCGGGGATCGGTTCGGCCGGTGCCGTACTGTTCCGGAGGCGAGAAACCCGGGGTCATCGCCTTGGCGCCCGTCGTGGTCGTTCCCGTGCCCTCGACGACCTTCGCCAGCCCGAAATCGACCAGCACACCGCGGCCGTCGGGCGTGAGCTTGACGTTTCCCGGCTTGACATCTCGGTGCAGGATCGGAGGGACGCGGGTGTGCAGGTAGGCCAGCGCGTCGCCGATGTCGAAAAACCACGGCAAGGCTTCCTCTTCGTCGACCGGACCCGAGCGCTCCAAGCGCTCGCGCAGGTCCTCACCGGCGACGTAGTCCATCACCAGGTACTGCCCTTCGCCCTCGATGACGAAGTGGTCGGTGACGCGGGGCAGGCTGGCGTGGCGCAAGTTGGCCAGGATCCGGGCCTCGCGCACGAATTGGTTGGCGAATTCAGGCGTGGTGAAGAGGTTCTCTTTGACGGCCACGGTGACGCCGAGGTTGGCGTCGACGGCCCGGTAGACGGCTCCCATCCCCCCCTGGCCAAGGACCGCCTCAATGCGATATCGGTTTCTGAGTAGCGTACCGGGTTGCAGCGGCATCGATCCCGTCCGGCCGTCAGCCCTCCAGCCGAAACGCAATTGTAGCAAAGGGCACGTCCATTCTCCACCAAAGCATCCCAAATCGCCCCATTCGGTAGCCGATTGGAAGGCCCGGCCGCTGGAATGCGGTCATGCTATAGTCGCCCGACGGTGGCACGGTCCTGGCAAGGACCGACGTCCAGGAGAGAGCCGATCCAGTGGTGCCTATGCGTCTCTTCCGTCTGGCCGTAGTGGCCGGGGCATGCATCGCCCTGAGCGTTGGCGCGCCGATGTTGATCGAGGCGGCAAGCCCGGCACCTGCGATGGGGTTCGTCCCCGACGACCCAACGCCTCCTGCTCTCCCCACCGAGCCCCCGGCGCCGGCCTCCACCCCCTTGCCTTCCTCCGCCAATGGGCCTGCCGACCGGGGTCCACGCGCCGCGGCCCCCGCAGCCGAAGGCCAGCCCACGGTCATCGGGACTTCGGTCGTCGGGCGGCCGCTGACCGTCTTCCAGTTTGGACGAGGCGAGCGCGAAGTGATGATCGCCGCCGGGATTCACGGCGGCTATGAATGGAACACGATCGCCCTGGCGGACGCGTTGATCGAGCTGCTGCGCAAGGAGCCGGAGCGCATCCCGGCCGACACGACCCTCTTCATCCTGAGGGCCATGAACCCCGATGGCGAAGCGCGCTCCCGTTCCTACGGAGGCCGGGCCAACGAGAATGGCGTCGACCTCAATCGCAACTGGCCGGTGAACTGGCATCCCGACTGGGACCGCACAGGCTGCTGGGCCTATCTTCCGATCACCGGCGGCGTTCACCCGGCATCAGAGCCGGAGGTCCAAGCGGTGATGGCCTTCATCCTCGGTCACGAGATCGAAGCGCTCATCAGCTACCACAGCGCTGCCCTCGGGATCTTCCCGGGTGGGGATCCGCCCGATCTCGCCTCCCAGGAACTGGCTGCAGCGATCGCCGAGGTCTCCGGATATCGCTACCCGCCGCTGGACTACGGGTGCGAATTCACCGGCGGATTCGTCGACTGGGCGACCAGCATGGGGATCCCCGCCGTCGACCTCGAGCTCAATACCCACGCTGATCTGGACTATGCCGTGAACCTGAAGGTGCTGGAGATGTTCCTCGCCTGGCGGCCGTAGCCAACGGGACGAGGCTCCGGCAGCGACCTATCCGCGGCCTCGGACCACCCCCCGGAAGACGGCCCGGTAGTCAGGGAACACCGCCTCGATCGACGGATTGTTCAATCGAAGCTGACAGATTTCGGCCAGGACGTCGCGATAGTCCACGGTGACCGCCAAGTCGCCGGGCCCGAAGAGCAGGTCATCTTCCAGCCCTGGCCATTCGCCATGCACTTTTCCGCCAACCACCCCACCGCCCAGGATGAGCATCACCGCCCCGTGTCCGTGGTCCGTGCCCAGACTGGCGTTCTCCCGCACCCTCCGACCGAACTCGGTCATGACGACGACCGTTAGATCCTCAAGCTGTCCGGCAAGTTCTTCGTGAAAAGCCGCCAGGCCGTGGGCAAGGTCGGAGAGCAGGCCGGCCATCTGACCTTCGCCGGCTCCCTGCGCGAAATGCGTATCCCATCCACCGACGTCGATGGCGGCGGCTTCGAGCCCTACCTCGGCCTTGACCAGGGCGGCGACTTGTCTCATTCCGATCCCGAATTCAGACGAGGGGTACCTCGAGTCACCGGAACCATCGGCGCGCAGGTCCAACCGGCGCAAGGCGTCGAGGACTGCCAAGGTCTCCCTACCCAAGCGACCGAGAAGGTCTTCGCCGACGTACAGTTGCGCCAAGGCCGCCTGGATGGGCTCCGCTTCTGCCGGATCCTCCCCGATGTGGTAATCCGTGATCGACTTCAAGGCGGAGACCGGGATGACTCCTCGCAGGCTGCGCGGGACCTGTTCGCCGATCCCGACGGCCCGAAGGGGCGAGTAGTTGCCCGTATCGAGCGAAGCCAGATGCCGGCCGATCCACCCGGAGGTCGGCCCGTGCAGATCGGAAAGGCCGCGCTCCATCAGCTCCATCGCCTGGAAGTGACTGCGCGAATCATCGGGAGATCCGCAGGCGTGGACGACCCCCAGGTGGTTCGCTTGCCAGGCCGGCAACAGCGGGCCCAGGGCCGGATGCAGGCCGAAGAACCCATCCACGTCGAGGGTGCGACGGCTTGATCCGGCGCGGGAGTCGTCCGGGCGCGGGATGGCCAGGCTCGGCCGGTTGCGATAGTAGGCCGGCTCGCCGTGAGGGACGACGATGTTCAGCGCATCGGCGGCACCCCGCAGGAAGACGACGACCAGCGTATCGCCACGCCGCCCGCGCGACGAGGGCGCGAAGGCCAGCCGGGGCATCCACGCCGGGCATCCAGCGGCCGAGGGCGGAATCCAGGTGGCCCCCGTCACCCCGTGCATCGGCAGGCGTACCGCCATGGTGTCTCGCCTACCTCCACTGGAATGCAGGCGAACCAACCAGGCCCGCCAGCAGCAGATTCGGAGCCTCCGGCTCAGACGCGATCGCTCTCAGGAGATTGGAACGGTCAGGCTCTGCGATGCGTGCCCCTAGCAGGATGCTGGCAAGGCCGTCCAACTCCTCAACAAGACCCTCGACCCCCGCGTGCCGACTCCACAGCTCCCGGTCGACTTCCGTTCCCTCGAGGCGACCACGTCCGAGATCGTGGGCGAAGTCCCACCGCGCAAACAGGCCGCCTTGCCACGCGGCCATTTCCTCGGGTGGACCATCTGGCGTCGGCCATTCGAACAGAGAATGGCCCATCCGGGCCAGGTGTCCGAGAACCGGCGCACCGGCGTTGGTGAAAGCGTCGAGCATGCGCAGCGCCGAGGCGACATAGTCCATCGGACGCTTGAAGCGCGGCACCAGGTCGGCCTGCCGTTGGGCGACTCCGTCCAACAGGATGGTCCGCAGCATAGGCTTGATCTCACCGCCAGATGCGAGGTACGCCTGGGTGGCTCGCTCAACCAGCGCCTCCGGCAGATCTTCACCGGATCCGAGGAACCGACGAGTCAACTTGCGCGCCAGGCGACGCGCCGTCGTGGGATGGCTGGCCAGCCGATCGAGGACGCTCTCCGCTTCGGCCTCCCCGCCAGGCCGGATAGTCACACCCAGGACTTCCTTCAGACCCGGGTCGTGCATCCCCTCTCGAAACACGAATTGACCGCGCCAGAACCGATCCTTCACCGACCAGCCCGTCAAACACCGGGCGAGCTCCATCACATCCGCTTGCGAGTAGCCTCCATCCACGCCCAGGGTGTGTAGCTCCAACAGCTCGCGGGCGTAGTTCTCATTCGGCGCGCGCCGGTCATTCACCTGGTTGTCCAGGTAGACCAGCATGGCCGGGGAGTGGGCGCTGGCGAGCAGAAGGTCGCGGAAATTACCGAAGGCGTGACGCCGGATGACGTCGCGGTCCTCCACTGTCTTCAGGTACCAGCAAGCCCCCTTCTCGACCGACACGTTGAAGTGATCGGACCAGAACTCCGCCAGGACCTCCAGCAACTGCCGGCGTGAGTAGATCTTCCGGAGGAGCGCGCCTCGCTTGAGTTCGACGATCACGTCGGCCTTCTCCCAGGCAGCCAGGTCGGCCGCCTGGAGAGTCAGGCTGGTCAGCGGACGGAGGAGGAGATCAGCTCGCGCGTCGGCGATCCCCGACGGGTCCAACTGCTCTTCGATCCATCCGGGGATGCCGATGGCGTCGGCGCGCGCCCGCTCGCCGAGATTCGGTCCGTATGTCAGGCGATTCAGCAGGCGGAAGGAGGCGGCGTCGCCTTCGATCCATTCCGCCGGTCCGTCGAGAGCATCATCGAGGACTCGGTAGACCGGCGTGCAGGCCGAGAGGGTTGCCCCGGCCACGACGCCGGCGACCTTGAGGAACGCCCGCCGCTCCAAGGCCACCTCAGGCCTGAGCCGCCGCGTCCTGGTGCGTCGCGGCCGCCGGTCGCGGCATCCATCGGAACAGCGCGAAGACGCCTGCGCCGAATCCCATCAGCAAGACGCCGGGGATGATCAGGAACCATCCCACCAGAGGGAAGACTGCCGCCAGCTCCAGGACGACCGCTCCCCGGACGACTGCGCCGATGCCGCTCAGCGAGTGCGCAGCGTGGTCCCGGATTCGGTCGCCCAGCTCGACGGCGATGGCAGATGCTCCCAGGGTCGCTACGGCGAAGGCGCCAAAGACAAGCAGCGCGGCCGCCAGCTTGGCGAGCCCGAGGGGCAAGGCGTTCAGGATCGCGACCGGGATCGCCAGCAATAGCACTGAGCCCACCCCGAGGAAGAAACTGCGAAACGGTGTGGCCATGATCCGCATCCGGGATCGACCAACCGCCTCCGGGAAGAGCAGCCAGGAACCTGTCAGCAGGCCCGGGAAGGCCATGCCAAGCGCCAGCAGAGTTCCGAAGACAGCGTAGACGTCGGCCATCACAACCTCCAGGCCCCGGACCGGCCCGCTTCCGGTCTGTGGGGTCCATTCACCCAGCAATACAGGAGGAGTGACGGATTGGTCGCGCCGTGAGGGACCCTTCGACGGATCCGTCGACTGTCGACTCAGCACGACGCCCTCCGCGAAACCGGAGGGCGTCCCTATCCCTCAAAGAAGCCGCTGAACTAGAGCTGCCCCGACCAGGCGCGACGGCGGAACCAACCGAGGATGCACGCGCCCAATCCAAGGAAGATGACCCCCGGGAGGAAGACGAACCACCCCAGGAACGGCACGGCGCTGCCCAGACTCAGGACGACGGTTCCGGTGAGGATCGAAGAGAGTTCACTTTCCGACCGGCGCAAACGCCGGCCCACGAGGGAAGCCACGGCCGCCAGCCCGATCGCCAGGGCGCCCGTGCCAAGCGCCAGGACGAGGGCGCCGAGCAGAGTCGCTAGAGGTCCTTCCAACGAGAGGAGCGGAAGCGAGATGGCCAAGACAAACGCCGCGTTCACGGAGCCAATCAGCAAGGAGCGGCCGGGGCTCTGCTCCGCCGCCCTCTGGGAGAGCCAGACCCAGCGCGGGAAGAAGGCCCCCAGGCTGGCGAAGAGGCCGAACAGGACGGCGACCAAGGCCACGAATGCCAGCAACAAACCCAACGGTTGATCCATCAAACCCTCCTGGTGCCGTTTGCGCGTTCGCGGGGGTTGCGCAAGAGGATCGAATTGCCGACAGCGAACACAGCCACGCCACCTGCGACCAGGAGCGGCCAGGCCGGGATCCATCCCGGGGCCGTTCTGAGGGTGGCGGCCAAGGCCGACACGGCGTTCAGGACTTCGGTCTGGGCGAAAAGCACGGGCTCCGAGAGCTGGGCCACGAGCACCCCGAACGACCCGGGGATTGGGATCGGGCCCACCGGGATCCGGACGGAGGTCAGCAACGTCTCAGCCAGGGGCCATAGAAGCGCAGCGATCAGCACGACCACCCCGGCCTGCAGAACCGTCGCCACACGCAACCCAAGCGGTGCGGGCGCCGGAGACAGGGACGTCACGATCCGATCGGAAAGATCACTTGGGATCGGCACTTCCTCCCAGGTCCGAATCGCTTCGAACAACCGGGCGCGGTTTTCGAGTCGTCCTGCGCACGCGCGGCAGTTTTCCAGGTGAGCCGATGAGAACCGGGCCGCCTCAGCCTCCATGGCCGAATCCAAGAACGTGTCAAGTTCGATGTCGGTCAGGTGCTCATCCATGCTCAGGATCCACCAGCAGGTTGGCGATGGCTCGCCGGGCTCGATAGAGGCGAGTCTTGACCTCGGCCAACGTCAGCCCCAGTTCGGCGGCGATGTCATCGTAGCGCATCTCCTGATAGTGCCGCAACTCGATCACCATGCGGTAATGGGGCGGGAGCGCGTGCAGGGCGCTCCGGACCCGCTCTGCGCTCGCCCGCCGAACGAGTGCCGCTTCGGGCATCCGGGGCTCCTCATCTTCGGCCTGATCGAACTCCTCATCGATCTGGACCGTCGGGGGCTCCCGGCGCTGCATCGCATTCAGGCACAGGTTGGCCGCAACCCTGCGCATCCATGGTCCAAAGGGCCGGTCGACATCGTAGGACTCCAGTCGCCGGTATGCGCGCAGGAAAGCATCCTGGGTCAGGTCCTCGGCCTCGGCAGGGTCGCCCAGCAGGCGGTAGCAGACGTTGAACACGGACGTCTGGTACCGGCGCACGAGTTCCCCAAACGCATCGATCTGGCCGCCTCGCGTCTGCTCGACCAGCAAACGGTCCGAGGCTTCATCCATGGCTACAGGGTACTACAGGCTGGGATGGGGATTTGTCGCGGACCCAGGCCTTCGCTGGATCCTGCGATTCGTCAGACGGTGGGCCGATGCCGGCCGGGGTGATCGCCTGGCCGAGCAGGAAACGATGCCCGCTAGCTCCGAGACAGGATGCCCCAAGCTTCGGTCGCGGGGAGCGGAAGAAGGCTCCTAGATATCCAGGTTGCGCACTTCGCGGGCGTGCGTCTGGATGAACCGCCGACGCGGGGGCACCGCCTCGCCCATCAGCATGTCGAAAGTCCGGTCGGCGACGGCGGCGTCCTCAATCGAGACCTGGAGCAGCGTCCGGCGGGCCGGGTCCATCGTCGTCTCCCAGAGCTGCTCGGGGTTCATCTCACCCAGGCCCTTGTACCGGCTGGTCGAGGCCTTTTCTGCGCCGGAGCCCAGGTCCTTGAGGGCCTTCTCCCGGTCGGCTTCCGTGTAGGCGTACAGGACCTTGTTCTTGTAGGCGAGCCGGTAGAGCGGCGGTTGGGCGATGAACAGGTGACCTTCCTCGATGAGCGACGGCATGTAGCGGAAGAAGAAGGTCAGCAGGAGCGTCCGGATATGGCTGCCGTCGACGTCGGCGTCGGTCATGATGATGACGCGACCATAGCGAAGTCCGCTCAGGTCGAAGCCCTCCCCGATCCCCGTGCCAAGGGCGGAGATCAGGGCTTTGACCTCGTTGTTCGAGAGGATCTTGTCGAGGCGGGCGCGCTCGGTGTTGAGGATCTTCCCTCGCAGGGGCAGGATCGCCTGGAAGTGCCGGTCCCTTCCTTGCTTGGCCGATCCCCCGGCCGAGTCGCCCTCGACGATGTACAGTTCGCACTTGTTCGGATCTCGCTCCGAGCAATCGGCCAGTTTGCCGGGGAGCGTCAGGCTTTCCAGGGCGCTCTTGCGGATGACGAGGTCGCGCGCCTTCTTGGCGGCGTCGCGCGCCCTGGCCGATGTCAGACACTTCTGGACGATCGCCCGCAGGGCGCGCGGGTTCTGCTCGAGGAACTCGCCAAGGGCCTCCCCGACGACCTGCTGGACCTGGGTCTGGACCTCGGCGTTCATCAACTTGACTTTGGTCTGGCTCTCGAACTGAGGGTCGCGATGCTTGATGCTGACGATCGCCGTCAATCCCTCGCGAGTATCGTCGCCTGAGAAGTTCGGATCCGAATCCTTGAGGACCCCGTTCTTGCGGCCCTGATCGTTGATCGTGCGGGTCAGGGCCATCCGCAGCCCCGTGAGGTGGGTACCGCCGTCGACGGTGTTGATCGTATTGGCAAAGGCGTAGACCGATTCGGCATAGGCGTCGGTGTACTGCAGGGCGACTTCGATTCCGGTCCCGTCGATCTCGCGCTCGGCGTGCATCACCGGGTGCAGTACTTCGCGGTTGCGGTTGAGATAGCGGACGAAGGACGTGATCCCGCCTTCATAGTAGAACGTCATCTGGCGCCCGTCGCGCTGGTCCAGCAAGCGGATACTGACGCCGCGGGTCACAAAGGCGTACTCGCGGAAGCGCTGGACGAGCGTCTCAAAACGGTAGTCAAGGTCGCCCTTGAAGATTTCCGGGTCGAAACGGAAGGTCGTCTTGGTACCGGTCTCGTTCTTTGGCACCTTGCCGATGACCTCGACCGCCTTCACCGGTGCTCCGCGCACATAGCGCTGGAAGTGGATCTGGCCGCCTCGCTTGACTTCGACCTCGCACCACTCCGAGAGGGCATTGACCGCCGAGACGCCGACGCCGTGCAGGCCTCCTGAAACCTTGTAGCCGCTGCCGCCGAACTTCCCGCCGGCATGGAGCGTCGTCATCACGACCTCAAGGGCCGGCTTCTTGCGCTCCGGGTGAAGGTCGACCGGAATGCCACGCCCGTCGTCCTCGACCATGACGCTGCTGTCGGGGAGGACCGTCACATCGATGCGACTGCAGGCGCCGGCCAAGGCCTCGTCGATCGAGTTGTCGACCACCTCGTAGACCAGGTGATGAAGGGCCTTGATGTCTGTTCCGCCGACGTACATCCCAGGCCGTCGCCGCACGGCCTCGAGCCCTTCGAGGACCTGGATGTCCTTGGCGGCGTAGCTGCTGACTCCGGTCGTCTTCTTACGCGCCACTCGGATCCCTCCGGTCCGCCGAGCCCTTCTCGGCGGACAACGCCGGCTGTGCGGCGGCCAGCATGGCCTCACGCCGCCCGACGTAGAAGATGTAGCTCGCCGCCAGGAGCATCGCACTGACAAAGGCATGCCCGAGGATAGCCAGCGAGGTGAACCAGGAGTCAGCCGTGGGCAACTCCCAGATGTAGCCCCCGATCCATGAAATCAGCAGGAGCAGCGTCAAGAGACCAACCGTCGAGAGCAGATTCCGCCGAACGAGCTCGACGCTCTCGCGCATCGCCCGTGCCAGCCCGAGCCCGTTGCGGATCAGTCCGTGGGGCGTAAACGCCAGGTAGACCGCCACCCAGAAGAGCACTGTGAAACCCAGGAACGCCACCCCCGGCCCCAGGATAGGAATGACCAAGGCGACGACCGACGCAGCAGCGAGGCTGGCAAATCCAACGACGGCCAGGGCAAGATAGGCCAGCCCGGCCATCCCCAGGACTCGAACCCAGACGACCACTCCCGCGGTCGGGGGCGCGTCCGGCGCGGCAGCGGCGGAGACAGCGCCGTGGTACAGCGCCGCCACCCCGAGCCCGAGGATCGTCAGGCCAAGCCAAATCCCGGCGATGGCCCCTGGGGCCGTCACGGCGATCTGTGCCGGCTCACCGAGCGGCGATCCGGCCGGCATGGTGGACGCCATCAGGCTTGGGAGCCCGATCGGGAAGGTGGCCAGCGTGGACAACAGGTTGAATCGCTCCCCCATCGTGAGAAGAGATTCCTGGACCATCGCAACTTGGTCGGCCAATTCAGGGGAGGCCCCTGCCGGCGTCTGAAGCGTCGCCGCCAGAACGTCGAAGATACCCTTGAGATGGAGCCGCGGCCCCAGCCAGAGGAAGAAGTCCAAGACCAGGGCCGGAAGGATCAGGTAGGGCCGGGCCGAAACGCGGTCGAACCCGGAGACCAGAGCCCGCAAGACGCCGCCTTGACTGGCATTCGGTGGGGGAGCCGCCGTTGTCACAAACACTGATTCTATCATGCGCACTCCGCCCGAGCAGCGCAGGGAGCCCGCAGGGAACCCGCCGATCGCCGGGTTTGACCCAACCTTTCCCCTTCGTTAGAATCCGGCTATGCATTCCTTCTTGATTGAGGGTGGTCATGCCCTACGGGGCGACGTCACTCCGGCCGGCAACAAGAACGCCGCTCTCCCCCTCCTGGCGGCCTGCGTACTAGCCCACGAGCCGGTTGTCCTCCACAACGTTCCCGACATCGGAGATGTCCGCACGATGCGGTCGCTCCTCGAGAGCCTGGGCGTCGAAGTCACCCCGGTCGAGACCCACACCTGGAGAATCCACGCCCGGGAGGTGCGCAAGGCCGACCTCGACCCGGACCTGTGCCGGAGAATTCGGGCTTCGATCCTCCTGGCCGCCCCGCTACTGGGCCGAACCGGCGAGGCTGCGCTCCCGCTTCCCGGCGGCGACTTCATCGGACGACGGCGGATCGACACACACATCTTGGCCCTCCAAGCCTACGGCGTGTCGACGGACCTCCGCGGCGGAACCCTGCACATGCGCGCTTCCGGCCCGTTGGTCGGCGCCAAGGTCCTCCTGGACGAAGCCAGCGTGACCGCCACCGAGAACGCCATCCTGGCGGCGGTCACGGCCCGCGGTCGCTCGGAGATCCGGAATGCCGCTTCCGAGCCTCACGTCCAGGATCTGTGTCACATGCTGTGCGCCTTGGGCGCCCGGATCGAGAACATCGGCTCCAACACCCTGGTTGTCGAAGGGGTCGACTCGCTGCACGGCGGGGAGTACACGATCGGGTCCGATTACCTCGAGGTCGTCAGCTACATCGGCGCCGCGGCGGTGACCGGGGGCGACATCCGGATCCACAACGCCGCCTCGGAGCACCTGGAAATGGTGCGTCTGGTCTTCGGGCGCCTCGGAATCGTGTGGGAACAGGAAGGCCGCGACTTGCACGTGCCGGCCACGCAGCCCCTCGAGGTCGTCCCGGACCTTCGCGGCGCCATCCCCCAGATCAGCGTGATGCCGTGGCCGGCGTTCCCGACCGACCTAATGAGCCTGGCGATCGTCCTGGCGACCCAATCGCGGGGGACCGTCTTGTTCCACGACTGGATGTTCGAAGGCCGGATGTTCTTCATCGACAAGCTGACGGCGATGGGCGCGCGCATCGTCCTGTGCGACCCGCATCGCTGCCTGGTGCAGGGGCCAAGTCAGTTGATCGGGGAACAGTTGGAGAGCCCCGATATCCGGGCCGGGCTGGCCCTGGTCATGGCCGCCCTGGCCGCCCGGGGCACCTCGCGGATCCGCAACATCGGGCAGATCGAGCGCGGCTACGAGCGGATCGACGAGAAGCTACAAGCGATGGGAGCGAAGATCCGGAGGGTCGAGGGCTAGCGCGACCGCGCCGCCACTTCCTCCGCGAGCGCCCGAAATCCGGAGGCCGCCCGCGCCTCGGGCCGGAACTGCAAGACCGACTTGCGCGCCGCCGGCGCCATGGCGACGGCCTCATCGGCCTCGATCCGCGTCGAGAAGACCCGATCCCCAAAGACGGATGACAGTTCTTCCACAACCGACCGGCAGTGTTCGGATTCGGGATCGTAGAAGGTGGGAACGATGCCCAACAGCTTGAGCTTCGGCTGAAGGCGGTCGTGGACGAGCCACAGGGCTTCCAGAATCGACCGGACGCCGCGCAGGGGAAGATACTGGCAGGCGACCGGGACCAGCAACTCATCCGCAGCCACCATCCCGGCGACCGTCAGCACGCCGAGGCCAGGCGGCGTATCGATCAAGATGTAGTCCACCGGGCCGCGTTCGGCGGCGATGGCATTGCGCACTGCCTGGAGATGCCGGTGACCCTGGGCCGAGTGATCGACGGCTTCGAGGTGGACGCTGGCCGGCGCGAGCCAGAGATTGGGGCTCACCGGATAGACCATTTTTCGAAGCGGGCTCGGGGGCGAGTCGAACATCTGGCGGGTCGATGGGGTCGCCCGGTACGGATCGAGACCCAGACTCGCGCTCAGGCCGCCCTGGGGATCGAGATCGACAAGGAAGACTCGCGATCCACGTTCAGCGAGCGCCGCGCCCAGGTTGGCGACGGTCGCGGTCTTTCCGACCCCGCCCTTCTGGTTGGCGACGACAATGACCCGGCCCATCGTCGGCAGTATAGCCCGGGTGGAGAGGCTCCGCAATGCGACCGTTGGCCGGCGTCGGCCCGGCTGCCGGGCCTGGGCGCCTGCGGCCCGGGCGGGGGGTCGTCCGCCGGCTGGAATGACCGGGGCCGCCGGCGGGGTGGTATAATCCGCGTTCGCAAATCCCCCGATTTCGGGATAGGTGAGTATCGGTCATGCCGAAACGAGTGTATCAACCGAAAGTCCGACGGCGCGCACGGGTGCACGGTTTCCGGGCGCGCATGGCGACGCGCTCCGGGCGTCAGGTGTTGAAGCGCCGCCGCCTGAAGGGCCGTCACCGCCTCACCCCGCCGGTGAACGGACGAACCAAGAAGGTCGACTGGAACGCCTGACGCCCGCGGGCTTGGCCGGGCGGATGGATCGCAGGCACAGGCTTACCCGAGCGCAAGATTTCCAGCGGGTGCGGACAGCGGGCAAGTCGTACGCGCACCCGCTTGCCGTTCTGGTCGCCTGTCGCAATGGCCTCGATCACTCCCGCTTCGGACTCCGCGCCGGCCGGGCCGTCGGCACCGCGGTCCAACGCAACCGGGCGAGGCGAAGGTTGCGGGAGGCCCTGCGGCCGATGGTCTCCCAGATCTTCCCCGGGTGGGATGTTGTGCTCGTCGCCCGGGAGTCGACAGCCGGGGCAGAATGGAGTGAAGTTCAGGCCGGTGTGGCAAGCTTGGTCCGCCGCGCCGGATTGACGATGGAACCCGAATGACAATCCCGATGGAACACGCCCACGACGCCGATCCGGCGTTGCGGGACCTGCCCCTCACGCTGGGAAACCTACCCCGGCTCCCGCTGCTGGCGCTGATCCGCCTGTATCAGCTCACCCTGTCGCGCGCCATGCCTCAGGGGACGTGCCGTTTCTATCCGAGTTGTTCTCACTACGGCTATCAAGCCATCTACCGCCATGGACTCCTCAAGGGGGGCTGGCTGGCGACCTGGCGCGTCCTGCGCTGCCAGCCGTTCAGTCGTGGCGGATACGATCCGGTGCCCTGAACCCGACATGATGTCCACCTACACCTCTCGCTCATCCATCGCCCGCTGGGTCTTGCTGCTCCCGGCCGCCCTCCTGCTCGCCGCCTGCTCCGGCGCCGGGCAGACCGGTCCGACGAGCTGGCCCAATGTCAGCGCCGACGAGTCCGTCGTCTTCGTCGCCAAGGGCCCCGCGGTCTACGCCGTCGATACCGACAGCGGGGGCCAGCTGTGGAGCTATCCGGAAACCCCCGATCGGGACTTGAGCTTCTACGCCGCCCCGGCGATCGCCTCAGACGGCGTCGTCTACGCCGGTGCCTATGATGGCTCGACCCACGTGATCGACGCTGCCACCGGCGAGGGAGAGCCCTTCGCCCAAGCTCCCAGCCGGGTCATCGGGTCACCCGCCGTCACCGACCAATTGGTCCTCGTCCCCACCGACGGCGGGACGTTGTTCGCGCTGGACCGAGAGACCGGAACGCCCTTGTGGACCTTTGAAGCCGGCGGTCCCCTTTGGTCGGCCCCGCGCATCGACGGCGAGACGGTCTATCTCGGCGCCATGTCCCATCATCTATTCGCCTTGAATCTGGCCGATGGCCGGAAGCTCTGGGAGACCGACCTCGGTTATGCCATCGCCGACACCCCCACACTCCAGGACGGTTCCCTGCTCGTTGGCACGCTGGCCGACTCGCTCGTGGCAGTTCGCACAAGGGACGGCGCCGAAAGCTGGCGGGCCCCGACGGCTGGCTGGCAGTGGGGCAGCCCGGCCATCGCCGACAGCATGGCCTACTTCGGCGACGTGACCGGGACCGTGTACGCGCTGGACCTGAGCACCGGCGAGCAGGTTTGGGCTGAGACCTCCGGCGGTGCCATCACCAGTTCGCCGGTCATCGCGGAAGGGCTCGTCTTGGTCGGCTTCCAGAATGACCGACTCGTCGCCTACGACCTGGAACAGGGCGAAATCGCCTGGCAGGCCGCTACCGCCGGGGCGATCCAGGCCGACCCGGTCGTCGCCAACGGAAAGGTGATCGTCGCCGTCACCGCCGACGACGCCCTCCTGCAAGCCTTCAACCTACAGACCGGGGCGCCGGCATGGACCTTCCAGCCGGCCCCGCCCGGCTGAACGGGAGCTCGGCATGATTGACTCGATCCTTGTCCCGCTTTGGAACAACCTGATCCTCAACCCGATGATCAACATCCTGCTGTTGATCTACGACTTCCTCTTCCACAACTTCGGCATCGCCATCATCCTGCTGACGGTCATCATCCGGTTGATCACGATGCCCCTCACCCTCCGCCAGCAACGCTCGATGGAGAAGATGCAGGAGCTGCAGCAATCGAAGCAGTGGAAGGAGATGGAGAAGAAGTACAAGAACGACAAGCAGCGCATGCAACAGGAACAGCTCAAGCTGTACCGCGAGCTCGGCGTCAACCCGCTCGGCGGTTGTCTGCCGCTTCTGCTCCAGTTCCCGATCATCATCGGGTTGTATCAGGCGCTCCGCCTGGCCTTGGCCACCGTTCCGGCGGCGCTGCTCGACCTCTCGACCCACATCTACAGCTTCATTCCCAGCTCCCTGATCCCGCTCAACAGCCAGTTCCTCGGCTGGAATCTGGCCGAGCCGGAACAGGTCAGCGCCCCGAACGTCCTCGGTTTCGGGCTGCCGATCCTCACGATCCTGGTCGTCGTCACAAGCTTCCTGCAGACGCGCCTCACCACCCCGCCCTCGGCCGACGCCCAGAGCCGGCAGATGTCTTCGATGATGAGCCTGTACATGCCCTTCCTGATGGGGTTCTTCGCCTACTCCTACGCCTCCGGTCTCGCCCTGTACTTCGTCACGACCAACGTGCTGACGATCGCCCAGTACGCCGCCCTCGGCAAGGTGAACTGGCGAACCGCGCTCAGCCTGCGCGGCAGTCGAAGCTGAGACGCCGGAAGGAATCCGTCATGCCCGACTCGCGTCCCAACATCGAGATCATCGCCCCCACCGTCGAGGAGGCCGTGGCGCGCGGCGCCGAGGAACTCGGCGTCCCTCCCGACCGCCTGCTGGTGGAAGTCATCGATGAGGGCGGCGGGGGCGTGCTCGGACTCAGCCCGCGCCAGGCCCGGGTCCGCCTGACCCTGCTGGGCTCGGCTGGCTCACAACCACCGTCGGCCGGACTCTCGTCGGAGCCCGAACCCGATGCGGACGAGGAAGAGCTCGATTCGGAACAGCCGATCGCCCGGGAACTCCAGGTCGCGCGCGAGACCGTGCAGGAACTGATCTCGCTGATGGGCCTGGAGGCGCGGGTCTTCAGTCGCTGGGGCCAGGCCGATGACCCGGCCGACCCCCGCCCGGTCGTGGTCGACGTCATGGGCGACGATTTGAGCCTCCTGATCGGTCGGCGCGGCGAGTCGCTGGCGGCCCTTCAATACATCACCCGACTGATCGTCGGTAAGGAACTGGGGGATTACGCGCCGATCATCGTCGACGTCGAGGGCTACCGGGCCCGCCGCGAGAAGCAGCTTCGTCAGCTCGCCCGCCGTATGGCCGACCAGGCCACGGAACGAGGCCGCACGATGACGCTCGAGCCGATGACCGCGGCCGAGCGGCGCATCATCCACCTCGAACTACGCGACCACCAGAGCGTCTACACCGAAAGCGTCGGCGAAGGCGACCAGCGCAAGGTCACCATCATCCCGCGCCGCGGCCAGGACCGGCGGCTATAATCGCGGGGATGACCTCCGCCGCACCCGCGCCGCCTCCAGATTACCTCGCGCTCGGACACCTTTCGCTCGATCATACGTTGCATCTGTCTTCGTCTTCCGTCGCCGGGGCAGCCGATGCGCCGCCGGCGCTCGGAGGAACGGCGGCCTATGCCACCCTCACCGCCGGCGCGCTCGGCCGTCGGCCGGCGATCGTGACGTCGGCCGCTGCCGATGTCGATCTGAGTCCGCTGGCAGGGGTACAGTTGCACGTCATCCCTTCGGCTCAGTCGACGACCTTCCACAACGAAATCGACGGCGCCCGTCGCCTGCAAACCCTGCGAGCCTGCGCCGGTGGGATCGTTGAGGGGTCGATCCCATCGGCGTGGAAGACGGCCTCGATCATCCACCTTGCGCCCATCGCCGGCGAGCTTGCGCCGGGATTGGCTTCCGGCTTCGGGCGGGAATGCTTCATCGGCGTGACCCCGCAAGGCTGGATGCGGCAATGGGACGCCGAAGGGCGGATCCGTCCGGCTCCCTGGGACTCGGCCCAGGAGGCGCTGGATGCGGCCGACGCCGTCGTCATGAGCCTGGAAGATCTCGGCGGAGATGAGGCGACAGTCGAAGCCATCGCCGCAGCCACCCGCTTGCTCGCCCTGACCGAGGGACCGGCCGGCGCGCGCGTCTACTGGAACGGCGACGTCCGGCGGATCCCCGCCCCGCCGGCGCCCCAGGTCGACCCGACCGGAGCCGGCGACGTCTTCGCCGCCGCCTTCTTCATCCGTCTGTACGACACCCGCGATCCCTGGGAAGCGGCGCGTTTTGCCAACCAGCTTGCGTCGATCTCGGTCACCCGCCCTGGACTGCGCGGCGTCCCCACCCCTGAGGAGGCCCTTCAGGCCAGCATGGTGGTGATCCGATGACGCGCACCTACGCCCTCGTCAACCAAAAGGGCGGTGTCGGCAAGACGACGACGGCGATCAGCGTCGCCGCGTACATGGCCGAGGCCGGCCAGCGTGTCCTGCTCGTCGATCTCGACCCCCAAGCCAACGCCACCTCGTGCTTGGGGATCGCCCACAGCCAGGTCGACGGCGGGGCGTACGCAGTCATGATCGGTCGGACGGGCGCCGGGGAGACGATCCTTCACAACACACGGTTGCGCCTGTCGCTTCTCCCCTCCAGCCCGGCCCTCGCCGGGGCGCAGATCGAACTGGTCGACGTCGGCGACCGGGAGCATATCTTGCGCAAGGCGCTGGCGCCGCTCGACGGCCGTTACGACTACATCCTGATCGATTGCCCGCCCTCCCTCGGGCTCCTGACGGTGAACGCCCTGGTCGCGGCAGACGGCGTCCTTGTGCCGGTTCAGTGCGAATACCTGGCGCTGGAAGGCCTGTCGTCCCTGATGACGACGCTCCAGCGCGTCCGCAGCAGCCTGGCGCCACAGCTTCGAGTGCGGGGGATTGTTCTGACGATGTTCGATCCGCGCACGCACCTCGCCCGCGACGTCGTGCGCGAGGTCCGGCGGCACTTTCCGGGAGAAGTCTTCGGCGCGATCATCCCTCGGAGCGTCCGATTGGCGGAAGCTCCTTCTCACGGCCTGCCGATCTCGGCATACGATCCTCGCTCGAGTGCCGGCCAGGCCTACCTGGCGCTGACCCGCGAGATCCTGGCTGGCGATGGCGTTCGGAGCCGAACGCCCCGCCAATCCGACAGGGTGACAGCATGAGCCGCAAGCGCGGTCTGGGACGGGGACTGGATGCGCTGATCCCCGCCGGAGAGACCTTCGCCGAGGGCGCGCTGGCCTCGCGACAGGTCGGCGTCGGCGAAATCCGCCCCAACCCGCGTCAGCCCCGCGCCGACATTCCCAGGAGCGAGCTCGAAGAGCTGACGGCCTCGATCCGTCAGCACGGGGTCCTGCAACCGCTTGTCGTCACGCCGGCGGACGACGGGAAGGGCTTCGTCTTGATCGCCGGAGAGCGCCGCCTCGAGGCCGCCCGGCTGGCCGGACTCGCGACCGTCCCGGTCGTCGTCCGCCTCGCCGACGAGCAGCAGAGCCTGGAGCTGGCCCTCGTGGAAAACCTCCAGCGCGAGGATCTCAACCCCTTGGAGGCGGCCGAGGGGTATCGTCAACTCGTCGAAGAGTTCGGCCTCTCTCACGACGAGGTGGCCGCCCGCGTCGGGAAGAATCGCTCGACGGTCAGCAATACGCTTCGTCTCCTGCGGCTTCCGCCGTCCGTGCGTCAGGCCCTCGCGTCTGGCAAGCTCACCGAAGGACATGCTCGTCCCCTGCTCTCCTTGCCGACAGCCCAGGCCCAGTCGGCGACGGCCCAGACGATCCTCAAGCGAGGCCTCAACGTCCGCCAGACCGAAGACCTCGTGCAGCGCCTGACCGGTGTTCGCCGGCGCCCGTCCGCCCGGAGCCGCCGGTCGCCCGAGGAGACGGACGTCGAAGAGCAACTCCGGGAGGCCCTTGGGACCAAGGTTTCGCTGCGCCGCGGCCGCAAAGGCGGCAGCCTGGTCATTCACTTCTACTCCGACGAAGAACTCGAGGCGCTCATCGAGCGCCTCATTTCCAGCTAGGTTCACCTGTGCAGGTTCTGGTCTTCGGCACCGGGGCGGTCGGCGCCTACCTCGGCGCCCGACTGAAGCAATCCGGGGAAGACGTCACCTTCCTGGCCCGCCCTGCCTGGGCCGAGGCGCTTCGCCGTGATGGCCTGCACGTCGAGGGGACCGGCCGATCCGAGACGACGCGCGGCGCGCATGTCCTGACCGAGCTCCCAACTGGCTTCAACCTGGGGCCCGACAGTGCCGTCCTGCTGACCGTCAAAGCGTACGACTGCGACGCGGCAGCCGTCGCCATCCGGGATCGAATCACCGGCACGCCTCCTGTCATCTGCCTTCTCAACGGGATCGGGAACGAGGAGAGGTTGGAGGCGCTCCTCGGCGAGGGACGCGTCACCGGCGCAACGCTTACGACGGCTGTCTCCGCCCCGGCACCGGGCGTGATCCGGATCGAGCGCGAGCGGGGCGCGGCCTTCGAGCGCACGCCGGCGGGCCTCCGGGTCGGGGACGCCTTTCGGCGCGCCGGCCTCCCGACCCGCGTCTTCGACGACCGGGGCTCGGTCAAGTGGTCCAAGCTCCCCACGAACATGCTCGCCAACGCCTCCTCGGCGATCCTCGACTGGACGGCCGGGCAGGCGATGGCGGATCCGGGGATCTACCGGATCGAGGTCGAGTCGATCCGCGAGGCGATGCGCGTCATGCAGCGCCTCGGCCATCGGCTGGTCAACCTTCCCGGCGTCCCCGTGCGGTGGCTCGCCCGGAGCCTCCTCCTTCCGCCCTGGGTTTCTCAGCCGTGGCTCAGTCGAGTCGTGGCGCGCGGCCGGGGGGCGAAGCGCCCTTCGCTTCATTTCGACATCGGGCGCGGACGCTCGGAGGCGCCATGGCTCCATGGCCCGATCCGCGATCACGGGCGGCGGCTCGGGATATCCACGCCGGCCAACGAGACACTCCTGGAGATCCTGATGGACCTCGTCGAGGGCCGCGCCGATCCGACGACGTGGCGCCACCGCCCGTCGGCGCTGATCGAGCAGGCGCGTCTGCGCGGGGTGCCGGGGGTATAATCCCGGCGCCGATCCGAGGTAGCGATGCGCTTCAAGGATAGAGTCGCGATCGTCACTGGAGCGTCGCGCGGGATTGGACGCGCCGTCGCCCGCCTCCTGGGCAGCGAAGGTGCCCGGGTCGTCGTCAACTACAACGCCAGCCCGGCGGGCGCCGAGGACGTCGTCGCCGACATCACGTCGGCGGGCGGGGAGGCCGTCGCCCGCCAGGCGAACGTCGGCGACTTCGGCCAGGCCGAGGCCCTCGTCAAGTTCGCCATCGAAACCTTCGGGGACCTGCACATCCTGGTCAACAACGCCGGGATCACGCGGGATGGTCTGATCCTGACGATGTCGGAGTCCGACTGGGACACCGTTCTGCAGACGAACCTGAAGTCGACGTTCGCTTGTTCCAAGACGGCGGTGCGTCATATGCTCCGTCGGCGCTATGGCCGAATTGTGAACATCACTTCGGTCGCCGGACAGATCGGGAATCCCGGCCAGACGAACTACTCGGCCTCCAAGGCCGGTCAGATCGGCTTCACCCGGGCCCTGGCCCGCGAAGTGGCGTCGCGCAACATCACCGTGAACGCCGTCGCCGCCGGCTTTATCGAGACCGAGATCTGGTCCTCGGTGCCGCCGGAGGCCCAGCAGGCCTTGCTGGGAATGATCCCCCTCGGTCGCAAGGGGACCGTGGATGACATTGCTCGAGCGGTCGCCTTTCTCGCCTCGGACGATGCGGCCTACATCACCGGCCACGTCCTGTCCGTCGACGGCGGGATGGCGATGGCCTGAGCCCGGAGCAAGATGAAGATGTCCAAGACCGAGAGCCCCGCGACCTCCAAGGGAAGCACGACGATCGCACCGACGGTCCTGGCGACGGTCACCCGGCTGACCGCCCTGGCGGTTCCCGGGGTCGCCCGTCTGGCCCCGATCCCCGGAGGCGTCAACCGGCTCTTCCGCCGCGGGGCAAATGAAGGGATCCGCCTCGACGTCACCGATTCATCGGTTTCGGTAGAACTGTATCTGGTTCTGCTCCCGGAAACGTCTATCCGTGAGGTCGCCCGACGGGTCCAAGCGGATGTGGCCCGCGCCATCGAGGAAACGGTCGGGATGCGGGTCACCCGAATCGACGTTCACGTCGAGGACGTCGACTACGGCACGGCGGCATCCTGAGCGTTCCCATCACCGGCAATGAAGCACCAGCGCCGACGCGCCCGCGCCCTCGCCCTGCAGGCGTTGTACGAAGTCGACTGCGTGGGCCATCCGGCCGAGGGTGTCATCCTGCGCACCCTGGAGGAGAACCCGGGACTCAAGGAGGACGGGGCGGCCTTCTTGCGCAAGTCGGTCCTCGGTACCCTCGAGGCGACCGCGACGCTCGATGCCTGGATCGCCGATTGCGCACCCGAGTGGCCGGTCGACGAGCTGGCCGTCCTCGACCGCAATATCCTCCGCCTCGCCTTGTGGGAATTCCGGGTAACGGATGAGACTCCGGTGAAGGTCGCCATCAATGAAGCCGTCGAGCTGGCCAAGCGCTTCAGCTCCGACAACGCCCCGCGATTCATCAACGGGGTCCTGGGCACCCTCGCCGGCGAGGCCTGAGCACCCCGATGGAATTCCTCGGCATCGGCCCGCTGGAAATCCTTCTGGTCGTCCTCCTGGCGCTCGTCCTGTTCGGTCCCAAGGACATCGTCCGCAATGCGCGCAACGCCGGCCGAACGCTCAACCGTCTGTACAAGTCCGACGCCTGGCGAACGATGAACCAGGCATCCAGCGCGCTGCGTAACCTGCCGAACCGCCTGGCGCGCGAAGCCGAGCTCGAGGATCTCAAGGAGATCCAGCATGAGCTCGATCCGTCGCGCCCGGCCATCCCCGCCGCCAAGCCTGGCCCTCCCCCGCCCTCGCCGGGCGGTGGAGACGAAGCCGACGGAATGGCGGCCTGGACCCCGCCCGGGTCGCCGCCCTCCGACCCGCCGAGCGGGTGACCCGTGCGCAGAGTCCTCGCCTTCCTGCGAAGGATCGTAACGGCGCCCTTCCGACTGGTGGCACGCCCCTTTCGGGCCATCGCTCGATTCATCAACCACGAACCGGACGAGTCTGCCGCCGGCGATGTGCTCGCCCGGACCCTGGAAGATCCGTCGGCCTTGCTGGAGCATCTCCAGGCGCTTCGCGGACATCTGCTGCGCGGCCTGATGGCACTGGCGATCGCCATCGCCATCAGCTTCGCGGTGGCTCAACGGATCCTCGATTGGCTGGCGGCGCCGATCGGCGGATTGGAGGCGCTCCAGGCGATCGAAGTCACCGAATCGATCGGCGCCTTCATGCGGGTCTCGCTGCTCACCGGGTTCGCGCTGGCTTTCCCGTACTTGATCATCGAAACCTTCGCTTTCGTGAACCCCGGCTTGCGGCGGAAGGAGCGGGTGACGCTGCTCCTGCTCATTCCCGTTGCGGCGGTCATGTTCGTCGGCGGACTTCTCTTCGCATACTACGTGATGCTTCCGACGGCCCTTCCCTTCCTCACCAGCTTCATGGGCATTACCACCATCCCACGCCCGGGCAACTACATCCAGTTCGTCACGACGGTCATGTTCTGGGTGGGTGTGGCGTTCGAGTTCCCGCTGTTGATGTTCGCATTGGCCACGATCGGAATCATCGACGCCCGAACAATGCTGCGCGGCTGGAAGGTCGCCGTCGTCCTGATCGCGGTGGCGTCGGCGCTGATCACGCCTACGCCGGATCCAATCAATATGGCGCTGCTGATGGTCCCCCTGCTGGCGCTCTACTTTCTCGGCGTCCTTTTTGCCTCTTTTGCCGGACGCCGGCGAAGAGCGAAACGCCAGGCCGCCTAGGAACCATCCCTCGGACGAAACACCCCACAGGAGGCACGCGGCCTGGCCTGGCTCGCTCTGCGTCCAGGCCTCCCCACGAGGCCGCCGGTTTTTGTCGCTCGCGGGGAGCCGGGGTACAATCCCGGCGCCACCCATCGACGCTTCCCCCAGGAGAGTGCTCCCATGCGACCCGTGTACGCGATCTCGGGAGGGGTCTCGAAGTTCGCCAAGGCCCGCCCCGACAAGACGTTCCAGGCGATCGTCAAGGAGGCCTACGACTACACGATCGCCGACCTCGGGATCGATCACCCCACGTTCATCCGCCTGGTGAACGGTTCGGTGGCCTCCTACTTCTCCGATCACTTCATGCGCCAGCTCATGGCCGGGATCATGGTCCAGGACTATCTGGGCCTCGTGCCCAAGCCCGGTCATCGCGTGGAAGGAGGCGGTGCCACCGGCGGCTTGGGCTTCCAAGAAGCGTGGAAGGCGGTCGCATCGGGACACATGGATATCTGCCTGGCGTACGGGTGGGAGACGATGAGCCATGTCGAGACGTGGAAGGGCAACGAGTTCATCGCCTTGGCGTCGGATGTTTCATGGGACTACCCCGTGGGCGGCTTCTATTCGGGCTACTATGCCATGATGGTCACCCGGCACATGAAGGAGTACGGGACGACCGTCGAGCAGATGGCCTATGTGTCGGTGAAGAATCACATCAACGCCTACCACAACCCCTACGCCCAGAAACGGAACCGCTACTCGGTCGAAGACGTCCGTAGCTCCCCGATGGTCGCCTGGCCACTGACCCGCCTTGACATCTGCGTCATGTCCGATGGCGCGGCGGCGACAGTGCTGGTCTCCGAGGAGGGCCTAGAGCGCCTTGAGAAGGCCGGTGCCCGCATCCCGCGCCCACTCGTCCGGGTAAGCGGGATCGGGCGCGGCACCGACGCCATGCGCATGGCCGACCGCCCCCACGTCGACTACGATACCTTCATGCAGGACTACGCCACCGAGCAGGAACGCGCCTCGGACGAGACCCGCGCCTACTACAAGAAGCTTTGGGATCACGGAACGCGCTACCCGGGCGTGCATTCGTTCCGCGCCGGCCGCACCGCCGGGAACATGGCCTACCGCCACGCCGGGATCACCGACCCGCTCCACGAACTCGACTTCATCGAGCTGCACGACGCCTACACCTCGAGTGAAATCCAGACCTACGAGGATCTCGGCCTGTGCCGCTATGGAGAGGGCGGACCGTTCGCCGTCTCGGGCAAGGCCTTCATGCCCGGGATCGACTACGGGCTCGGTCTGAAGGAGAGCCCCATATGTCCGGTCAATCCGTCGGGCGGCTTGATCGCCTGCGGACACCCGGTCGGCGCGACTGGGCTGATGCAGGCGGTCTTCGCCATCTGGCAACTCCAGGGGACGATCGAGAAGCACTTCGGCGATCCCTCGCTTCAAGTCCGGGAGGCCAGACGCGGCGCGATCCATTCCCACGCTGGAACGGGCACCTACGTCACCGTTTCGATCCTCGAGCGGGAGGACTGAAATGACCAAACTTCCCAGCCAGCGCCCGGAGACCCTCGGCGGGTACATCGTCCACGGGATTCCCTTTCCGGTCGAGACTGATCCCGATGCTCTGGCCTTCCTCAAGCGGATGGCGCCGATTCAGATCGAGCAGGAGTACAAGATCACCTACCTGCACTCCTACGGGCAAGACAGCCCGTGGTTCGCCGGCGCCTCAAACCGGCGCCTACTCGCCAGCCACGAGCCCAAGACCGGCTATGCCTACGCCACGCCTCGCGGCCACGACATGTACAGCGGCGCTGAGACGGAGTGGATCGACATCACCGACCGGCCGGCCAGCGTCCACGCCTTCACGGTGTGCCATTTCGGATCGGAGGAGTTCCTCCCCGAAACCCCGTTCGTCCTGGCCTTGATCGAATTCGAGGACGTGCATACCCTGTTCCTCTCGCGTCTGATGGGAGTGGATCCAAACCAGGCTTCCCTGGATTGGATCGGAATGCGCGTGACTCCCCGGTTCCTGCGCAACAGCAAGTTGAAGCCGACCGACGTGTACTTCATCCCCGCCGGGCACGAGGACTAGGCCGACGACGCACCGCCCAGGGTTGACCGGGCTCACGCGCATGAGAAACCCGTCCGAACCGATCGCCCCCGACCATCCCAACCTGGTCCTGGCCGTCGGGCGGCTGCGCAGGCTCCAGTGGCTTTGGGCCGGGCTGTTCGCCGCCCTCGGGATCCTGGCGACCGCTGGCACGGGATTCGCCCAACCCGTCCTGCCCCTGGTATGGATCGTGATCGCGGCCGTGCTGGCGATCCGGGTCCAGCCGATCCTCCTAGCGCTGGTGGCCGTAGCCTGGGGATTCTCCCTGCTGCTCTCCGTCCCCGGAGTCGAAGCAACCCTCGGCCACGACCCGATCTCCCGTCTGTTCGGCGGCAACACGATCGAACTCATCGCCCTGGCGATCGTTCGCATCATTCTCCTCGTGACGGCTTGGAACCAGTTTCTCTTCTACCGGATGTTGTATGGGACGGCCCTGGCGGCCGGTCTCGACGAATCGCTCCCGGCAATCCCGGCGGTCATCCCGAATCCCAGCGACACGGTCGCCGTCTGGTCGCGCCTGCTCGGGTTTCTCGGAGTCATCCTCGCGCTCGCCTCCGTCCCGTTGTCGGGCGACAGATATGCCTCGCAGCTGCTCGGCGCGGTCTATGGACTCAGCGTATTCGCCGTCGGCCTGGGATTGGGGGCGGCCTTCACGCCGACGAACCGCCGCCCCGCAGCCCTCGTCGGCATCGGACTCGGGTGCGTCGCCGTCCTCCTGGGACTGTTCATCGGCCGCGCCCTCCTGGCGGGCTGACACAAGATGCCGGCTCCGGTCGAGAAGAAACTGGGGGAGATCAAGCAGGTCTACCGGGTCCGCAGAAACCTACGGCGAAACCCCGCCACCCTCGCCCTGGTCTTGTTCGGCGCCGGCATCCTGGCGTGGCTGGTCGCGGCCGGACGCGCCTTCGTGGCCTACGTCGAATACGGCCCGCTGCTCGTCAGTCGATGGTTCTCCATTCCGTTCCTGATCGGCCTCGTCCTTGGGTTGTTCGCCTCTGCCTTTGCTCTTCTGGCGTGGCGTGCCGCGCGGCTGCGCATCCGCCTCCACGCCGGGGGCTTGGCGGTCGTCCGGGGCCGGCGAGGACGTGCCATCCTGTGGGACGACGTGAGAGCCCTCTGGAGCCGTTCCGTGCGAACCGGCCTCCCCGGGCTTCCGGGTCGGCTTCACATTCGCCTCGAGATCGAGGCCCGGGACGGCCAGAGGCTCCGCCTGGATGATCGGCTGGAGGACTTCGCCTCGCTGGCCGAGGCGATCAAGGCCCGCATCTACCCGCCGTTCCTCGAGGCATGCTCGCAGGCGTTCAACGATGGCCAGACGCTCGATTTCGGCCCGCTCCACCTCAGCCAGGCCGGGATCACAGACCAGCGAAGCATGTCGTATCCTTGGAGTGCTGTCTCGGAAGCCCGCCTGGCCTCCGGCCGGCTTGTCATCCGGGCGAGCCGAGAGGGAAAGCCAGCCGAAGTCAGCATCCCGGCGCACCGGATCCCGAACGTCGAAGTCTGCACTCAACTGATCGAGGAGATTGGCCGGCCACTATGAAACCGATCTTGCGCCCCCTCTTCCCTCTTGTTGCAGGTCTGATGCTGGCCGCGTGCGCAGGCGTGGGCCCTCCCTCCGGTCCACCACCGCTGGAGGCGACTCCGCCAACGCCGCTGCCGGCCGCTGAGGTCGTCCTGGTCGCCGATGCGCCGGTGTCCACGCCAGCAGACGCCCGTCTGGAGGTCCAGTTCTTCGACGAAGTCGCCGGCTTCGAGTCGCCTTCCGCAACGATGCCCATGCAGTCGTTGGGCGGAGGCACATGGTCGGTCCGGCTCACTCCGCCGGCGGGCAGCCTGCTCTACTACCGCTTCGTTCAGGCCGCCACCACCCCAGTGCGAGAAACCGATTCTCTGGGTGCGCCGATCTCCACCCGGATCGGTTTGATCGACGGCCCCACCGAGATCCGCCAGGCAATCGCCGGCTGGGAAGGGGATCCGGTTAAGATCCCGACCGGTCGGATCGTCGGCTCGCTCTTCAATGCTCTCGACGGGACGCCACTGCCCGATATCCTTGTCAGCGCCGGTGGGCAGGCCGTCTTCACCGACGGCTATGGCGCTTTCCGTCTGGATGACCTCGTCGAGGGACTCCATTCGCTCGTCGCGGTCAGCCCGACCGGTGCCTACTTGCCCGTCCAGCAGGGCGCCATCCTGGCCGCGGACAGTGAGACTCCGGCCGCCCTCGGCATGCTCCCCGCGACCCCGATCGTCGTAACATTCCAGGTGACGGTCCCGCCCGATACGCCGCCCAACGCGCAGGTCCGTGTCGCCGGCAACATCCTGACTCTGGGGCACACTTTCGTTCAGATGAGCGGAGGCGGAACCGGCAGTGTCGGCACCATGCCCAGCCTCTTCCAAGTCAGCCCGTCGACCTACCTCGGAGTTGCCCAGGCCTATTCCGGCACCAACCTGCGCTACCGCTACACCCTCGGGGACGGCCGGTGGAATACAGAACGCAACGCCTCCGGCAATACCACGACCCGGGAGCTCATCCTCCCGGACCATGACATCACCCTGGCCGACGTAGTCGCGACCTGGCACGTCGCTTCGGGGGCCGAGGTCCGCTTCCATGCAGTTTCGGCAGTGGGCATCCCCCCGTCGGACAGCGTGAGCCTCCAGCTGCGATCTGGGGCGTGGACCGAAGCGATCCCAATGTGGCCGACCGCACCCGCCGAGTGGACCTACACCTTGTTCGGCCCGCTCTCGGCCGGGTCACCGATCGAGTATCGCTACTGCCGCAACCAGCAATGCGGGACGGCCGACGACGCCGACACGCTCGGTCCGAATGCCTCCGGTCGCCAGATGACCCCAGCCAGCCAGCCTTCGGCCGTCGACGATAGGATTGACGGCTGGGCATGGTGGCAACCGGACCTCCCCGGGGCAGTGGTCGTCGCCCCGGAGATCCTGCCGCGCCCAGGCTATGAGGCCGGATACGAGCTCGCGCCGGCCTATTCGCCCTCGTGGCTCTCGACGGCGGCACCGGCCCTTGGGGAGATTGCCGCCGGTGGTGCCAACGCCGTCATCTTCACCCCGACTTGGGTGTTGGAAGAGAACGCCCCGGTCCCGCACATCAACTTCGACCCGAACCACGCGCCTTTGCTCAGCAGTCTGGCAACCCAGATTCAGGGAGCTCGCGACCTCGGGATGCAGGTCGGCCTGCACCCTGTCCTGCTGGACCCGAGCGACTCGACGGATGCCTGGTGGTCGGACGCCCGGCGCGATGCCGCGTGGTGGACGGTGTGGTTCGAGCGGTACCGGGCGTTCCTGCTGACCTACGCCCGGCTTGGCGAACAGGCCGGCGCAACCAAGTTGGTCCTCGGGGGCCCCGAGATCGCTCCGGCGCTTCCGGGCGGGGTTCTGCTCGATGGCCGCCCATCCGGAGTCCCGGCCGATGCCGAAGCCCGCTGGCGAGCCCTGATCGATGAGGTGCGCGCCGCCTTCTCGGGAAGCATCGCCTTCGAAATCGACTTTGGCCAGACGCTCCAAGCGCCTCCGCCCTTTCTCGACGCCGTCGATCAAATCCACGTCTACTGGCATGTGCCCCTGGGCGAGGGAAAAGACATCCCAAGCTCCGAGATGCAGGCAGCCGCCTTCGCCGCGCTGGACGGGTCGTTGATGGCCGAGCCCGCCCTGCGCGACAAGCCGATCTACTTGAGCGTCGAATACTTGTCGATCGACGGCGGCGCGACCGGCTGCGCTCCGCTTCCCGACGGAACGTGCCGATCGGCGCAGGCCTTCGACGCTGGCGCCGATCCCGATCCGGATCTCATCATCGACATGGTGGAGCAGTCGGATGCGATGAACGCCGTCCTCCTGGCAGCCTATGCCCGCGAGTCGGTCCACGGCTTCTACGCTCGGCGCTACTACCCGCCGGTTGCGCTCCACGACAAGTCCGCTTCGGTCCACGGCAAGCCGGCCGGGCAGATGCTCGGCTACTGGTACCCCCGCTTGCGGGGTCCGTAGCAGCCCCTGGGGAGGTCATCGTGTCGGAGTTCGACTTCGGAGGCCCGATCGTCTGGCGGCCGGATCCGTCGTCGGCCCCGACGACCCACCTCGGGCGCTTCATGGCAGCCCACCGGATTGACTCCTTCGAGGCTCTGCTGACCCAGTCGGCCCAGGACCCCGCCTGGTTCACTGAGGCGGTCCTGCGCTACCTCGACATCCGCTTCGCGGTCCCCTACCGCCAAGTCCTCGACGCGTCGCGCGGCCCGGCCTGGCCGGAATGGTGCGTCGGCGGATCCCTAAACATCGTCACCTCCTGCCTCGACAAGCATCTCGCCGGACCGGCAGCCGACCGGCCTGCCATCGTCTATGAGTCGGAGGAGGGCGACGTCCGCGTCGTGAGCTACGCCCGGTTGGCGGCGCAGGTCGACCAGGCGGCGCATGCCTTGCGCTCCCTGGGACTTGGGAAAGGGGACGCCATCGGGTTGTTCATGCCGATGACTCCTGAGATCGTGGTGGCGTTGCTCGCCGTCGCCAAGATCGGCGGCGTCATCCTGCCCTTGTTCTCCGGCTTCGGGGCCGGCGCCGTGGCGAGCCGGCTCGCCGACGCGGATGCTCGCTTGCTCTTCACTGCCGACGGCATGCCGCGGCGGGGCGCATTGGTCCCGATGAAACCTGTGGCGGACGAAGCCGCCGACCGGGTCCCCACCCTGCGCCACCTGATCGTCCTCCGCCGGATGGGGAACCCGATCTCAATGGCGGCCGGACGCGATCACTGGTGGCACGAGTTGATCGAGTCGCAGCCAACGGGCGCGGCCACCGAACCGACCGCGGCCGAAGATGTCTTGATGATCATCTACACCTCCGGGACGACCGGTCAACCGAAGGGCGCAGTCCACACCCACTGCGGTTTTCCGGTGAAGGCCGCCCAAGACATGGCCTTCGGAACCGATGTCCGGGCTGGAGAGCGAATGGCGTGGATGACCGACATGGGCTGGATGATGGGTCCCTGGCTTGTCTTCGGGACACTCATCCTGGGAGCGGCGATGTTTCTGTATGACGGCGCGCCAGACTTCCCCGGCCCGGATCGGGTGTGGGGCCAGGTCGCGCGTCATCGCCTGACGGCGCTGGGGGTCTCGCCCACATTCATTCGCGCCGTCGCCCCACTGGGGGAGGGGCCGGTGCGGGCCCATGATCTGAGCTCCCTTCGCCTCTTCGGCTCGACCGGAGAACCCTGGAACCCGGAGCCGTGGCGGTGGCTGTTCGAGGTCGTCGGCGAATCCCGTCGCCCGATCATCAACTACTCGGGCGGCACGGAGATCTCCGGCGGAATCTTGATGGGCAACCCGATCCTCCCGCTCAAGCCGTGCGCGTTCTCGGCCCCTTGCCCGGGGATCGCCGCCGACGTCTTCGACGAGAACGGAAAATCGGTGCGAAACCAGGTTGGCGAACTGGTGATCAAGGGGCCCTGGATCGGGATGACCCGAGGTTTCTGGAAGGACCCGCAACGCTACGAGTCGACCTACTGGTCGCGTTGGCCAGGGGTGTGGGTGCACGGGGACTGGGCGGCAGTCGATCACGACGGCATGTGGTACATCCTCGGCCGCTCGGATGACACGATCAAGGTCGCCGGCAAGCGCCTTGGCCCGGCAGAAGTCGAGTCGATCTTGGTCGAGCACCCCCAGATCGTCGAGGCCGCCGCTATCGGCGTGCCGGATCCGGTCAAGGGAAGCACGGTCGTATGCTTCTGCGTCCTCCACGCAGATTCCCGGCCGTCGGCTGACCTGGAGGCTGCCCTGCGCCGGCGCGTCGTGGACGAGTTGGGCAAGGCGCTTGCGCCCAAGACGTTCGTCTTCGTCCCCGATCTTCCCAAGACCCGCAACGCCAAGGTGATGCGCCGGATGATACGCGCCGCCTATCTGGGAGAAGAAGCCGGGGATACGTCTTCCTTGGTCAACCCCGAGGCGCTCGAGGCGATCGCCGCGGCCGCTTCCCGAGCCGACTCCTGAGTTCGGCTCAGCGACCCGTGTAGAATGGAGCAGCGCCCGCACGCGGCGCTCCCAGCCCTCTCACCGGCGCCTGTCATCGCCCCCTTGGAGGGAGCACGCCATGGACTTTGAGCTCAGTGAAGAGAATCGTCTCTGGCAGGAGACCATCCGGGATTTCGCGGCAAAGGAACTGCGCCCGATTTCGGCCGAGTTCGACCGCCAGGCAGAGTTCCCGGCAGCTGCCTTCAAGAAGATGGCCTCGCTCGGACTCCTCGGGCTCAACGTTCCGGAGGAGTATGGCGGCGCCGGGGTCGATGCGGTGGGCGCCGCCGTGGCGATCGAGGCCGTCGGCTGGGCGGACGGAGGCATCGGCCTCTCGACCGCGGCTCACAATGGACTCGGATGCGCGCCGATTGCCCTCTTCGGGACGGGCGAGCAACGCGCCCGGTGGCTGCCTTCGCTCTCGACGGGAGCCCGAGGTCTCGCCGCCCTCGCCCTGACCGAACCCGCCGGCGGCTCCGATCTGGCCGGTTCGGTGCAGACTCGCGCCCAGCGATCCGGCGATTCGTGGGTCATCGACGGGACCAAGGCCTGGATCACGAACGCCAGCGTCGCCGAGGTGATTGTTACACTTGCCCGAACGGATCCCGACGCGGGCAAGCACGGCTTCAGCCTGATCATCGTCCCAGCCGACGCTCCCGGCCTGACGGTCCATCCTCCGGAGCACAAGATGGGAGTGCGCTCGTCGCCGACTCATGCCCTCAGCTACGAGGGGGTTCGGGTCCCGTTGGATCACCTTCTGGGGCAGCCCGGCGAAGGCCTGCGTCAATCGTTCGAGGTACTCGACGGCGGACGCGTATCGGTAGGGGCACTATCCGTGGGTTTGGCGCGGGCGGCCTTCGGAGAAGCCGTCCGCTACGCACGCGAGCGCCCGGCATTCGGCCTACCGCTGGCCCAGCACCAGGCTATTCAGTTCATGCTCGCCGATGCACACACCGAGATCGAAGCCGCCCGGCTCCTGGTCTACCGTGCCGCGGGGTTGAAAGCCAACGGCGCTCCTTTCACCCGAGAGGCGGCCCAATGCAAACTGTTCGCCAGCGAAGTCGCTGAACGCGTCTGCCGCAACGCGATCCAGGTACTCGGAAGCTATGGGTACAGCCTTGAGTATCCTGTCGAGCGGATGTATCGCGATGCCCGTCTGATGACGATCGGAGAAGGGACAAGCGAGATCCTGAGGATGGTCATCGCACGACGCATCCCCGAGATGCCGTAGCGCAGGAGTTTTCGGCTAGGGCTGACGCCTGAGCCAGGCCCGATACCCGAAGAAGATCAAGACCGCAACGACCGCGACAATCCCCCAGATCGGCAGACCGAGGGTCAGCGAGCTGACAATGTTGAGCGTGAACATGTAGAGATAGGCCGTCACGGCGGCGAAGACGATCACGACCGACCCAAACAGCCAGAACCGCATCAGCCGCAATCGCTTTTCCTTGGGATCCATGTGTGGCCTCCTATGCCTTCGGCCCCGGGGGGCCGGGCGTTCGGGCGGAGTATAGACCCAAACACCCGGCGGCGCAGTGGGTGATTGGAGCTAGCCCAGGGCCGCGGCCATCCTTGGCGGGACTTTGTAGGACAAGCAAGACATCAGATACAGGC
>DATIPT010000051.1:0-21010 GCA_035471625.1 Anaerolineales bacterium | reverse complement strand
CCAGTCCAGGGAAAGCAGATCCTTCAATCCAGGGATCAGTTGGAGGATCAGCAGGACGACGCCGACGAGAATCAGAAGGCCGCCGCCTACAGCCGCCGTGCGCGATCGTTTGTCCATATCTAGCCTCCGGCCTGTCGAAATCCCTCGGGAAAGGAGTCTGGGTTGGTGTCAACGAAGCGGGCGGCACAAGGAACACGCCCCCGCTCTCCCGACCATAGTAGCCCAGGTCGCCCACAAAGCAAACGCCATTCCACGGACGCAGCCAGGCCATCCGTCACGTGGCCTGGAGGGAAGCGCCTGCGCGTCTCGGGTCTCCGACTGGAGCCGGCCCAGGTATAATCGCCCCGATCGCAAGAATCCGGCAAGAGGGTCTCTCATGGATGAACTGACCGACCGACTGCTCGAGGTGCAAAAGCGAATCGAAGAACTGCTGGTGCGCCTTTGACTTCCCCGCTCAGGAAGCGAAGCTAGCCTCGCTCCAAGCGGCCTCAGAAGACCCGTCGCTCTGGGACAACCCCGAAAAGGCTCAACGGACCATGCAAGACCTCTCCCGCCTCCGGGACGAGGTCGAGGCATGGCGCCGTCTCCGTCAACGGGCCGGTGATGCCGTCGAGCTGGCCAGCCTCGACGATCCTTCCCTGCTTCCGGAACTTGAGGCGGAGGCCGATGCCCTGGAGCCCGAAGTGGCGCGCCGCGACTTGATGACGCTTCTGGCCGGCCCCTATGACCGCGACAATGCTATTGTGAACATCCACGCCGGCGCCGGGGGCACCGATTCGCAAGACTGGACCGCCATGCTCCAGCGGATGTATCTCCGCTGGGCCGACCGGCGCGGCTTCCAGACGGAAATCCTCGACTCAAGCGAAGGCGAGGAGGCCGGCCTCAAGAGCGTGACCCTTGCCGTGGATGGCCCCTTCGCCTATGGGCACCTTCGCGCCGAGCGGGGCGTCCACCGCCTTGTGCGCCTGTCACCGTTCGACTCGGCCCACCGCCGGCACACGTCCTTCGCGCTTGTCGAGGTGTATCCCCAGGTCGAGCAGGATAGCGAGATCAGCGTCAATCCGGCGGACTTGCGCATCGATACCTTCCGCTCCGCCGGCGCCGGGGGCCAGAACGTCCAGAAGAACGAGACCGCCATCCGCATTACCCACCTCCCCACCGGGATCGTCGTTTCCTGTCAGAACGAGCGCTCCCAGACCCAGAACCGGGAGAACGCCATGCGGGTCTTGCGAGCGCGCCTGCTGGATCTGCAACGACAGGAGCAGGAGGAAGAGATCGCCCGATTGAAGGGCGCCCACGTCAAGGCCGAGTGGGGGAGCCAGATCCGCTCGTACGTCCTCCACCCCTACCAGATGGTCAAAGACCACCGCACGGGGCATGAGGCCGGGAACACGGCCGGGGTCTTGGACGGCGACCTGGACGACTTCATGGAGAGCTATCTGCGCCAGGCGCCGGCCGGAGTGCCCCCTGGCTAGTGGTATAATTTCCGTCTTCTTGGACCAGGAGGGATAGGTTTGGCGCTCTATTTCAGCATTGCTATGATCCTTGTCTCGGTGGCGTTGATCTTCGTCATCGTCATTCAGAGCCGGGAGGCCGGCCTGGGCGGCCTGACCGGCGCCGACACCGGAGGCGGTGGCTACCATGTGCGCCGCGGACTCGAGCGTTTGCTGTTCAACCTCACGATCGCCCTGAGTGTCGTCTTCTTTGCACTCGCCCTCGGCTTCGCCGTCGTCGTCGGCTAGACCCCCTGCGCCGACCTCCGCCCCCAGGCGCGCCTTCCGCTGGCAGATCCTGATTGCCGTCGGGGGCTTTGCCCTGCTGATCGCCCTCCTGATCAGCCAAGGCCCGCCCGGAGCTCCAGGCGTCGCTCAGCCGGCGGAAGGCGGTGCCTACGCCGAGGCGCTCGTGGGGGAGATCGTTCGCCTCAATCCCCTCCTCGACTTCGCCAACCAGGTCGATCGGGATGTCGACCGGCTCCTGTACCGCGGCCTGGTGAGGTTTGACGGACGGGGCCTGCCTCAACCGGATCTCGCCGAAGGCTGGTCCGTATCGGCCGATGGCACCCTGTACACCGTGACGATCCGGCCGGACGCCGCCTGGCACGACGGCGAGCCGGTGACGTCAGACGACGTGATCTACACCTTCTCGCAATTCCAGGATCCCGACCATCCCGGGTCGGCGGACGCCGTCGCGATGTGGCAGGCGATCAACATCATCCGGCTCGACGACCGCACCGTGCAGTTTCAACTTCCGGAAGCCTTCGCGCCGTTCCTCGACTACCTGGCCACCGGCCTCCTCCCCGACCACCTGCTGCGCGGCGCCCAGATCGAAGACTTGATCGACCATCCCTTCAATCTTGAGCCCATCGGGACCGGGCCGTTCAAGTTCCAGCGATTCCTGCTCGACGAGGGCGAGATCACGGGCGTGGTTCTGGAGGCCTTCGGCGACTTCTATGCGGGTCGGCCGTTCCTCGATCGGCTCGAATTCAGGACGTACCCCACGACCGACGACGCCGTGGCGGCCTACACCGCCGGAGAAGTCCAGGGGCTCTCGACCATCGACCTGGAGCACTTCGCGAGCATTTTGGACGACCCGGACCTCAACCAGTACACCGCCCGACTGCCTCGCTCCGGCGTCGTGTTCTTGAATCTCCGGGACCCCGAAGCGGCATTCCTGGCCGAGAAGGAAGTTCGCCAGGCGCTCCTCCTGGCGACCAATCGGCAATGGCTGATCGACGTGGCCCTGGATGGTCAGGGGATTGTCGCCGCCGGCCCGATGCTGCCTGGATCATGGGCGACCGATGACGATTCCGAGCCTGCCCCCTACGACCCCGCTCAAGCCGTCATCCTGTTGGAAGGGGGCGGCTGGGAGATCCCGACGGGCGCGACGCCAGGGAGCGCGGAGTACGTGCGAACCAAGGACGACGTTGCCCTGAGTTTCGAGTTGACTCACGCCGACGACCCGCTTGCCGGAAAGATCGCTCGGGCCCTCCAGGCGAACTGGCAAGCGATCGGCGTTCAGACAACCCTTCGCCCGCTCGGGGAGGAAGCCCTGATCCCGGATGCCCTCGAACAGGGCGACTTCCAGGCCCTCCTCACCGAAATCGACTTCTCCCCCTATCCCGACCCCGATCCCTATCCCTTCTGGCACGATACCCAGATCGAGACGGGCCAGAACTACGGGGGCTTCGACGACCGGAATTCCAGCATCTGGCTGGAGCGCGCCCGCACGACTCCCGACCTCGGCCTGCGAGCGGACTACTACCGAAGCTTCCAACACCGATTCCGCGATCAGGTCCCGGCGCTCTTCCTGTATCACCCGGTCTACAACTACGCCGTCGACGGTACGGTCCAGGGCATCTCGGTGGGCCCCATGTTCGACGCAAGCGACCGATTGCAGAGCGCGGCCGAGTGGTTCCTGATCGCCCGGCGCGCGCCCGGCGGCTGAGCGTGATAGAATCGGGCCATCCCATCTGCTGACTACAAAGGACATGCTAGTGGAAACACCATCGTCTCCCCCGACTTCGCTCCAGGATCTCCGGCGCGGCATGCCCCTACGGGGGCGCATCAGCCGTGTGGAACTCTCCGGAGCGTTTGTCGACGTCGGGCTTGGTATCGAAGGCCTCGTCCACATCTCGCGCCTGAAGACGGGTCGCGTCAATCGAGTCGACGAGGTCGTGCAGGTCGGACAGGAGGTCGACACCTGGGTGGAACGCGTCGACCCGTCGGCCGGCCGGCTCGAACTCACGATGATCCGCCCCTTGGCCTTCGAATGGCGCGACCTGCGACCCGGGATCCGTACGACCGGCCGGGTTGTCTCGATCGAGCGCTACGGCGCCTTCGTCGACATCGGTGCTGAGCGATCGGGCCTGGTCCACGTCAGCGAAATGGGCGAGGGCTACGTTTCTCGCCCGGAGGATGTGGTCAAAGTCAATGAAGAGGTTGAAGTCGTTGTCCTCGAGGCCGACCGGCAGAAGAAGCAGATCCGGTTGAGCATGAAGGCGGCGCAGGCCGTCGAGGTGGAAGACGAGGCCGAGGACGAAATCCCGGCCGCGACCGAGATGGAGATTGCCCTGCGCCGGGCGATGGAGGCCGCGTCGTCGGCCGAGGCCCAGTCCCAGCCGGCTGCGCCTTCGAAGGCACGCCGGAAGCAGGACGAACTCCTGGCGCGCACGCTGGAGAACCGGGCCAAGACAACAACTGGCCAGTAGCTCTAGCTCGCCTGGAATCCAACGGGCCCGCCCTTCCGAAGTCCAGGGGGCGGGCCCGACGTTTCTCCAAAGATTCCGGGACTACTCTTCCTCGTCCTCGAAGTTCTCTGCGTCCTCGTCGTCCTCGTAGAGCTCCTCTTCCTCGTCCTCCCAGATCTCATCCATCTCCTCTTCATCCCACGTCTCATCGGCGGCGACGTCTTCGATGTGGGAGTAGGTCAGACATCCCTCGTCCGGATCGACCTCGACCGCGGCGGCACCGCAGAAGCCGTCCTCCAGGAACACGCAGTCAACGTATCGGCACCGGATCCTGGGCATCCGTCACCCCTCCTCAGGGAGTCGTCCCCAGAGGTCCAGACGGACCAGGGACAGCACAAACAGGCCGAGCATGGCAAGTGCAGAAACGACGCAGAACGGGCAGATCGCCTTCAGGATGAAGATCTCCAGGTACGTCAGGTAGGCGGAGTAGATCGTTCCGGCGAGTGTAACCCCGAATATGGCAAAACGTGCCGCCTCCCCAACGGTTCCCTCGCGCCGCTCCACAAACAGGAGAACCAGCACCAGAAGGTAGGCGGCCGCCCCGAACAGGGCGATAGGGACTCCGGCGATTTCGGCGTAGCGGCTGGCATTGACCGCCTCGCAATCACCGATACCACCGCAACTCGCTACCTGGTCCGCCAGTTTGATCCACGTCAGGTAAATCGAATCAAGCAAGCCGATCGCCGCCAGGGCGACAGATCCGAGCCAGCTCCAATCGAGACGGGATCGTTTCCCCTCTCTCCGAGAATCGTCGACCGTCATCGGCACCTCATCGCTCGGACCGCATTCCCGGGCCCGACCGTCGGATTGTACCCTGCGGTGCAATGGAATCAAGAGGCGCACCTGCGCGCCCCCCGCGGACATCCATCACAGGATACCGCCTCCCCAGTAGGCGTCGATAGGCATCGAGCGCTAGCACCCAGCCATGGTGGCTATGCGCAGCGGAATGGGGTCCTAGGAGCCCATCCCCATCTGCGGAGAACCCTTCCGACGTGTCCGTGTATCCTCGCCCCATTAATCCGGGTGCCGTCGTGCGAGCCAGGCCCCGTCGTCCCGCCCGAGGGTCTCGTCAGTGCGTGCGCGCTGCATCGACAATCGCCGCAACCGAAGCGAAATGGTGGGCGTCGTGATGGATGCTCACTCGCAATCCCTGGATGTAGTTGCCCAGCCCGATCGCAGGATCGTACAAGGGCGCGTTGCCGAGCACGCCTTCCTCCTTCGTCCGGAAGAATCGATCCATGCCAGCGTGGACAGCCTGCATTTCCACTTCAAGGTTCCCCAGGGTCTGCGGCCTGTCATCCATCCCCCGGGGGGTCCACAGCCATCCAACCCAAAGGGGGAAGCCGGGCCGAGCATACACATCGTCGATTTCGGGGTCGTACGGGCGCGACCGGCGGAGGTTGCCAACGAACCCTGCCAGGGGCCAGAGGAGTCGAAAGAACCCCAGGAAGGATTTGGCGGCCATGGTGGCGTGGATCAGGTTCTCCCCGATGGACCACGCTCCCGACTCCGGTCGCCGTAACAGATCGGACGGCGGAAGGTTCGCCAAGCGGGAGAACACCTCTCTTCGCTGCCGGGCCATCAGTAGCAAATAGGACTGGACTTCGCCGGACAACAGGTCTCTCCCCGTCGCCTACCCTGGCTGCAACCGGCGAGCCTCGAGCACGTTCGGCAGCGCCTCCAGGCGATTGAGGACCCGACTGAGCTGGTTGAGGTCGGTGATCCCCATGACCAGATCGAAAATCGCCAGACTGCTCTTGGTGGAGACGTGGATCGACGACATGCTGATCCCTTCATTGGCGACCAGTGTGGATACGTCGCGCATCAGCCCATCCCGGTCATAGGCGCGGATGCGCACCGGAACCGGGTACGTCTCGCGCGCTTGCCCCCACGAAACCTGGACAAGTCGCTCCTGATCTCGAATCCGCAGGATGTTTGGGCAATCCCGGCGATGAATCGTCGCCCCCCGGCCGCGCGTGATGTAGCCCACGATGGGGTCGCCCGGGATCGGCTTGCAGCAACGAGCCAGGTTTGTCAGCAGCCCCGAGAGGCCCAGGATCGTGACCTCCTCGGCGGGTAGCTGTCCTCCGCGAGCCTCCAGATCGAGCGGACGTGGCAGATCCAGCTCGGGGAGCTTGGCCTCGGCCAGCTGTGAAACCACTCTTCCGAGGTTGATGTCTCCGCATCCGATGGCCGCCAGAAGGTCGTCGGATTGGGCGAACCCGAGATCCTGGGCGATCTGCTCGTAGGCGACCCCTTCGAGTCCGAGCCGCCGCAGCTCGCGGTCGAGCAACTGACGGCCGTGGCTCAGGTTCTGCTCGCGATCCTCGCGCTTGAACCATTGACGGATCTTCCCAGCGGCCCGCTGCGTCTTGACCATCTCCAAGCTCGGATTGAGCCAGTCCCGGCTGGGGCCGCCGCGCTTGGCCGTAAGGATCTCAACCGCGTCCCCGGTCTCCAGCTTGGTGTCCAGATTGACAAGTCGGCCATTGACTTTGGCGCCCCGGCAGCGGTGGCCGATGTCCGTGTGGATGTGATAGGCAAAGTCAATCGGGGTCGAGCCCGCCGGCAGATCGATAATGTCCCCGCGCGGAGTGAAGACATAGACCCGATCGTTGAACACGTCGGACTTCATCGCGTCGACGAATTCGCTGGCGCTGTCGACGTCCTGACGCCATTCCATCAGCCGCCGCAGCCAATTGATCCGCTGCTCGAACGCCTGGTCCCGCTTTCGGCCTTCCTTGTAGCGCCAATGGGCGGCGATGCCGAACTCGGCGTTCTCCTCCATCCCCCGAGTGCGGATCTGGACCTCGAGGGTTCGCCCGTCATCAAAGACCACCGCGGTGTGAAGCGACTGGTAGAAGTTGTCCTTGGGCGTCGCGATGTAGTCGTCAAAGGCGCCCGGGATCGGCTTCCACAGACCGTGGATCACCCCCAGCGCCAGGTAGCAATCGGACTCGTTCTCGACCAGCACCCTCACCCCCCGAACGTCGTAGACCTGTTCGAACGCGACGCCCTTGCGCTCCATCTTCTTGTAGATCGAGTACAAGTGCTTCGGGCGGGCGCGAATCTCCGCCCGGATCCCGCCCTTCTCCAGCTCTTCGCCCAGGCGGGCGGCAATCCGATCGAGGTTGTGCTCGCGGTCCGCCCGACGGGCTGAGACCAAGCCGGCGATCTCGCGGTACTTCTCGGGATACACGTACCGGAAGCCCAAGTCTTCGAGCTCCCATTTCATCTGCCAGATCCCGAGCCGGTTGGCCAGCGGGGCAAAGATCTCGAGGGTCTCCTGGGCAATCCGTTGGCGCTTGTCAGGCGGTAGATGCGAGAGCGTCCGCATGTTGTGGAGCCGGTCGGCGAGCTTGATGACGACGACTCGGACATCGTCGCCCATCGCGAGGAAAGTCTTGCGCAGGGTCTCCTTGGCGAGTTCGAGCCGCTGGGCATCGCTCTTCCGACGCGAATCGTCTCGGCTGACCCGGGGCAATTCCGTCAGCTTGGTCACGCCATCGACCAGCGTCGCGACCTCGTCCCCGAAATCGCGTCGCACGGCTTCGAGGGTGACCGAAGTATCTTCGACCGTATCGTGGAGGAGACCGGAGGCGATGACGGGCGCCGGCGCGCCGAGATCGGCCAGGATGCCGGCGACGGCCAGGCAGTGCTGGATGTAGTTGTCGCCCGACAGGCGCTTCTGCCCGGCATGGGCCTTCTCCGCCACCCGGTAGGCTCGCGCAACCAACTCTCGATCGGCCGGCCCACTGTTGGGGGGGAGTTTCTGCAGAAGATCGTTCAGTTCCATTCGGTCGCCTTGCGCGATCAGTATAGCCAGCCCGAGAGGGGCCAGCAAGAGGAAGGGTGACCTGCCTCCCGTGTCCGGCGTCGGCCTTCCCCGGGCCTGGCAGCGCCAGCGGGCGGGCACCGCGATACGGCCCCGGCCTCAGCGAGGCTCGGGGCCGGCAAGGTGCCTTTCGCAGTGCGAGGCTCTAGGGGGTCGGGGCCGTGGTTGGCACGGGTGCCAGGGTCGCCGTCGGCGGGAAAAGCTCCGCATCGAAGTCGAGCGTGGCCTGCTCGATGGCAGAGGCTAGCCAGTCGCGGAAGGCCCGATCGGCCGCCGCCGACAGGCCCGCCGAATCCAGCTTGCGCTCGCCGCGATCGACGATCTGGATCAGGTGCCAGCCGAACGGGGTCTGGATGGGACCGACGATCTCGCCGATCTCACCGGCAAAGGCGGCTTCCTCAAACGGCTCGACCATCATCCCCCGCCCAAACCAACCGAGGTCTCCGCTTCGGTCCTTGTTGGAGGCATCCTCGGAATACTCGGCCACCAGGTCGTCCCAGTTCTCTCCCTGCTCCACTCGGCCCAGGAGAGACAACGCCACCGCTTGATCAGGGACCAGAAGGTGCCTGGCCCAGACTTGCTCCTCGGTTGGCGAGACTTCCTCCGCGAACCGCTCCAGCAGACGCTGCCGGTAGAGTTGGTCGGCGAACTGGTCTCGCAGGTAGCGCTCGTCGACCCCTAGATTGGTCGAGGCCGATTCGACGTAGCTGCGATAGTCCGCCTCGAAGAGCTCCCGGGTGTAGGCCGTCGCCGTCGGCTCCGGGGTGACGCTCGCCCCGGAGGTGGCCGTTGCAGCAGGCGTGGCGGTCGGCACCACGGTCGGAGCGCTGGTGGGCGACGCGGCTCCCGCTTCCGCCGTCGAGGTAGAGGTCCACTGGGCCACGACGGTGGCATCGATCGTCGGGCTGGGCCGCGGAGTCGGGGTGCCGTCGGGGAAGAACCCAAACGCCTCGGCGATGGCCTTGTCGATATCGGCATCGGTCACCGTGATCCCTCTCCGCTCGGCCTCTTGCTGGATCAGGCGGGCCTGGATGAGAGCCTCGATCGTCTGGCCGGCGAGGGACGAGGGGTCATTGATCTGGGCGTCGATCTGCGCGATCTGCTGCTGCAGCGATTGACGGATCTCGGGGCTACCGGCAAAGACGGCCATCATATCGACGGCCTGCTGTCGCTGCTGCAGCAACTCGGCCCGTTTCAGGCTGGTGCGTGCGAACAGCTCATCACGGCTGATCGCCTCGCCGTTGACCGTCACGGCAGCCTTCGAAGGCGCCGTCACCTCGTCGGCGATCCCGAGGCCCACAAGAACCAGAACCGCCCCGAAAAGGACGACGATCACGCCAAGGAGGAGGCGGGTTGCCCGGCGCTCCTTCTTGGCCAACGCCAGGTGCTTCCGAGTCGGAGGCGCCGGAACCTTCTCTCGACTCATCGCGACCCTTCCTGCATGGCCATCCGGCGGCGATCCACGGGTACCTACCGAACTCGTTCGGCCCGGAAGGGAACAAGCGCAAGATGGCGGGCCCGCTTGACCGCCTGCGCCAGCAACCGTTGGTGCCGAGCGCAAGTCCCGGTCTCCCGCCTTGAGCGGATCCGGCCGTTCTCCGCGGTGTGGCGCTTCAGCACTTCGACCTGCTTGTGATCGATAAAGACGGTCTTCTCGGCGCAAAACTGGCAAACGCGTGCTCGTCGCACGAAGCGCCTGCGCCCACCCGGCCCTGATCGTTCACCGCCGGACTCGGATTCCTGACTTCTTTCGTGGTCGCTCACGGATTCTTCTCCTTCCGCACCCGCGGCCTCGCGAGCGCGCTCTTCACTCGGTTTCGATTTCGTCGTCGAGGGCGGGCTCGCCGGCGGCCCCACTGGCCGCTTCGCGTGCATCGCCAAGCATGATCATCTCGCGGGCCACGACCTCGACCGATTGGTGCTTCTGACCTTCCGGGTCTTCCCATCGCCGGGTCTGGAGACGCCCCTCGACGTAGACCCGTTGGCCCCGGCGAAGATGCTGGTGACAAATCTCAGCCAGGCTCCCCCAGGCGACGATCTGGAACCACTCGGTCTCTTCGTGCCGCTCCCCGTCGGCGGAATGCCAGGAGCGGCTCGTCGCCAGTGTGAAGGTCGTTACCGGGCGGCCGGCCGGCGTATACCGCATCTCCGGGTCCCGACCCAGGTGACCGATCAGCATCACCCGGTTCAGCCCACGCGCCATCGGCTTGCCCCTTTCCCGTTTCCGGAGCTACGCACCCGGCTGAACGGTGATCATGTAGCGCAAGATGCTTTCTTGGAGCCGCATCTCGCGCTCGACCACGGACGGGGCCTGGGCCGGCAGCGAAGCGGTTACGAAGACGTAAACGCCGTCGTTGCGACCCTTGATCGCGTACGACATGCGCCGCTTCCCCCACTTATCCACACTGACGGTCTTGCCGCCGGCGGCCTCGATCCAACCGGCTACGCGCTCGTCCAGCGCGGCCAGCGCTTGATCGTCCAGATCCGGATCAGCGATGTAGGCGACATCGTAGTTGCGCATGAGGGCGACCTCCTTTCCTCGGGATTGCCCCCCGACCAATTGCCTGGCGGCCCTGGCGAGGAGCAGAAAGCACGCCGCCCTGGGCGGCGTGGCAACGCCAGGATGCTAACACGGATGGCGGCACCCGACAAGGGTCCGTCGGGCGAGCCCCGAGCCCCCTTGGGCGCCCCGCCCCATGCGCTGAGGCAGCCCCGCGTGGAGGCCTTGATTCGGTTCACGGTATAATTCGCGCGTTCGGGGAAACGCCGGCAGACACCGATTCCACACGGCGGTCTGCCTCCGAGCAGATAGCTTGCGGCCAGGACTCGCCCGCCCTGGCCCGATTGTTGTAAACACCCAAGCCGTCAAGGCGCAGGAGGAGAGATGCCTGAGGGCGCGATCCGGTTCGGCACCGATGGATGGCGCGGCCGGATTGCTGACACCTATACCTTCAACTCGGTGCGCCGATGCGCGCAGGGCTTCGCCGCGTATCTCCTTCGCAACCACGGCGAGGCACCGATCGTTGTCGGCTACGACCGGCGTTTCGGTTCCGAGCACTTCGCCGCCGCGGCCGCGGAAGTTCTCGCCGCGAACGGCTTCCGGGTACACCTGACCGAGGGCGCGACCCCCACACCGGCGATCGCCCTTGCGGTCCGCGACCACGGGGCCGTGGGCGCCGTCAACATCACCGCCTCGCACAACCCGGCGACCGACAACGGTTTCAAGGTCCGGGATCACAGCGGTGCGGCGATCGATCCGGAGGGTCTCAAGGCGATCGAGGCGGCTATCCCCGACGACCTGTCGGGCGTCCGTCGCATCGCCTGGGCGGAAGCCGAGAGCGAGGGTCGGATCACCACCTTCGATGCCGCTCCGCCCTATCTGGCCCAGCTCGAGTCGCTTGTGACGCTAGGCCCCATCCGCGAGGCAGGCCTGACGGTCGTGGTCGACTCCATGTGGGGCAACGGCGCCGGCTTCTTGGCGCGGTTGATCGGCGGAGGCCGCACGCAAGTGCTCGAAGTCCACGCCGAACGCAACCCGATCTTCCCCGACATGAGCCGACCGGAGCCGATCCCGCCGAATGTCGACGCCGGGCTCGCCTTCGCCCGCCAGAACGCCGGAGACGTCGTCGTGATCACCGATGGCGACGCCGACCGGGTCGGCCTGGGAGATGAACGTGGGGCCTTCGTCGACCAGCTGCGAGTCTACGCGCTGCTGGCGTACTATCTCCTCGAGGTCCGAGGGGAGCGCGGCCCCATCGTCAAGACTCTTTCGACGACGTCGATGCTGAACAAGCTCGGGGACAGGTACGGCGTCCCCGTCTTCGAGACCGGGGTCGGTTTCAAGTACGTCGCCCCCAAGATGCTTGAGGTCGGGGCACTGATGGGCGGGGAGGAGTCGGGAGGATTCGCCTTTCGCGGCCATGTCCCTGAGCGCGACGGGATTCTGGCCGGTCTCTACCTGCTCGATCTGATGGTCCGAACCGGCAAGAAGCCGTCTGACCTTCTTCAGGCCGTGTTCGCCCTCGTCGGCGAACACTTCTACGATCGGATCGACACGCCGCTTCCGGCCGATCGGCGCCCGGCGACCGAGGCTCACCTCCGGGCCCAGCGACCTGAAACGATCGGGGGACTGAGGGTGACGGGCATCAACACGACCGACGGCACCAAGTACTCGCTTGAGGATGGGGGCTGGCTCCTGGTGCGATTCTCCGGCACGGAACCGCTGGTTCGCGTATACTGCGAGACGACCGAGAAGGCCCGCGTCGACCCGATCCTGCAGCAGGGGTTGGCGCTCCTGGGACTGGGTAGATGACCGAACTGCCGCCTTTGGCGGACACGCACTGTCACCTGTGCCTAGGCGAGTTCACCGCCGACGTCGAGGACGTGCTGGCCCGCTCCCGCCGCGCCGGCGTCGACCGGATCCTGGTTCCGGGGATCGACCTCGACTCGAGCCGCAGGGCGATCGAGCTCGCAGAGGCTCATGACGAGATCTATGCCGCTGTCGGTGTGCACCCACACAAGGCGGCGGACTACACACCCGAGGTGCGGGCAGCTCTGCGTCGACTGGCCGAGGCCCCCAAAGTCGTGGCGATCGGCGAAATCGGTCTCGATTTCTATCGCAACCTCAGTCCTCGGCAGGCCCAGGAACGGGCCTTCGCCGACCAGCTCGACCTGGCGGCTGAAGTCTCCCTGCCGGTGGTCGTCCATAACCGGGAGGCGACGGAAGCCGTTCTCGCAACCTTGCTCCCGTGGGCCGCGCGGCGCGATCATCCCGGCGTGCTGCACGCCTATTCGAGCGACACTGCCACCGCCGACCAGGCGGCCGCGGCGGGCTTCTTCTTCGGCATCGCCGGACCGATCACCTACCCGACGGCAGGTGCGGCGGTCGACGTCGCTGCCCGCCTCCCCATGCAAGCGGTCCTGACCGAGACCGACGCTCCCTACCTCACCCCCCATCCGCACCGCGGCCGCCGGAACGAACCGGCGCACGTCGCGCTCGTCGCCGAGGCCTTGGCCCGGATCTGGGCCCAGGATATCGGCCAGACCCGGCGCATGGCCTGGGATAACGCTGATGCCCTCTTCCACTGGACCGATGGAACCCAAGACCGCCACCTTCTTTGATCTCGTTCGGGATCAGATCCCGCTGGTCGAGGCCCGGATGCGGTCGACGCCGGACCATCACCATCCGCAGCTCGATCAGGCGATCGACCAGCTGCTGTCGTCCGGCGGGAAGCGCCTGCGGCCAGCGTTGACGATCCTGACCGGCCGGATGCTGGGGACCGATCCGGACAAGGCGATCGGCCTGGCGGCGGCGATCGAGATGCTCCATACCGCCACGTTGGTCCACGATGATTTGATCGACGGATCGCTCATCCGGCGCGGCTACCCCACGCTAAACGCCAACCGGACACCGGCCGTGACCGTTCTCACGGGCGACTACGTCTTTGCCCGAGCGGCGCACCTGGCATCCTCGATCGGATCGCTCACGCTGATGGACCTCTTCGCCCGCACCTTGATGACCATCGTCAACGGCGAGATCGTCCAACTCTTTCGCGACAGCACCGGCGATGACCGCCAAGACTACTTCGATCGGATCTACGCCAAGACGGCCTCGCTCTTCGAGCTTGCGACTGCCGGTACCGCCATCCTGCGCCAGGCGAATCAGGAGATCGTCGAGGCGATGCGGCGCTTCGGCTATCAGCTCGGGATGGCATTCCAGATCGTCGACGACGTCCTCGATTTCACCGGCGATGAGGCCAACGTCGGCAAGCCGGTTGGCAGCGATCTGCGCCAGGGGCTGCTCACCCTGCCGACGCTGATCTATTGTGAAGGAATCCCTGATGGCCCAGCGACCCTCGACGCGGTCCGCCTTCATCGGATGTCGGCGGCCGATAAGGACGCCTTGGTGCAATCGATCCGGGATTCGGGCGCCATCGAAGGCGCACTCGATGAAGCGCGCAATGCCATCCTGGCCGGCGAGACTCAACTCGAAGGGATGCCCGACGGGCAAGAGCGGGCCGCCCTTCGGCAATTGGCCCAGTACGTCGTGACCCGTTCGCACTGATGCGTGAGGGGAGGGAACCGTGGAAATCAAGACACAGCCCTATGAACGCGTGACCGTCGTCGCCGTCGAAGGCCGGGTCGACTCGGCCTCCGCCGGAGACTTGGAGGCGGAGCTCAAGCGCTTGATCGAGGAAGGCAAGGCCAGCTTCGTCCTGGATCTCTCCGGGGTGGAGTTCCTCTCGTCGTCAGGCCTGCGTGTCCTTGTCACCACGCTCAAGACCGTCCGCAAGGCCGGCGGCGATCTTCGCCTGGCGGCGATGTCTCAGCGCGCCTCCGACGCCATTGAACTGGCCGGTCTCGATCCGCTCTTCAAGACCTATGAGGACCGCGAAGCAGCCGTCGCCTCCTTCTGAGGCCGCCACCGCGGAGGTCTCCCGCCAGACCTTTCCTGCCGAGAGCGAACAGCTGCGGCAGGTCTGTGAGAGCGTGCGGGAAGCGGCCAGCTTGTGCGGCTTTGATGAGCGCACAAGTTACGCCTGTCAATTGGCGACCTGCGAGGCCGTCGAGAACGTGATTCAGCACGGTTACCGGGGCGCCGCCGGCGGCCAGGTCACGGTCGAGACGCGCGCCCGACCTGGCGATCTGGTGGTCGAGATCGTCGACGACGCCCCGCCTTTCGACCCGACGTCCTACCCCCTCGTCTCCGACGCTTCGCCCGACGACATGCAAGTAGGAGGTCGCGGCATTCTGATGATCCATCGGGTCATGGACGACGTTCACTACGAGCGTCGAGGCAACAAGAACCACCTTCGTTTGACGAAGAACCGCGCCTTCACCGGCGCCTAGCCGGCCCATGCCCGGGTCGCACCTCCTGCTCCCGGCCACCCTGCAAGCGGCGCCGGAGACGGCCACAGGCCTACTGGCGGCCGCCTTCATCCTGTTCACCGTCGGGGCCTCGGCCATTCTGTTCGTCCGCCGGGACCGTCGGCGCGAGGCCGAACTGAGGACCTTGGCGGCCCTCGCCCTGGCCGTCTCGACCGCACCTGACGACGCCTCCGAATTGGCCGAGGCGGCCTACATACATGCGGCACGCCTCCTACCCACGGACTTCTTCCAGCTTGGCCTGTTCCAGGGAGACGCTTATCGGACCTTGATCTGGGTGCGCGACGGGGATCGGATTCACAACCGCGAGTTCACCCTCGACAAGGAACACGCCGGGCTCGTCGGATGGATCCGCGCCACCGGCGAACCGATCCTCGTCGCCGACTTCCTCCGGGAAGTCGATACGCTCCCGGCCAAACCCAGCTACGCCTCCGATGACCCCCCGCGATCGGGTGCGTTCGTGCCGCTCCTTGTGGACAACGCCGTTGTCGGCGTCCTGGCCGTCCAAAGCCGCAAGCGTGGAACCTTCCGGGGACGAGAGCTACAGTTGTTGCGGGCCCTCGCCGGATCGGTCGCCACATCTTTGGCGATGCTCTCCTGGCGGGATCAGGCCGTCAGCCGTGACCAGCAGATCGCCCTTCTGGAGGAGATCTCAAGCCTGCTGACCCCGCTCGAACCGCTCGACGAGGTTTTGCCGCAGGCGACGGCGGCGATCGCGCGTCGGCTCGACGCGGCGACGACGGCGATCCTGGACTCGACGGAGCAGCCCCTCCGCGTCCGTGCCGCTTCCGGGGCCGTCAACCCCGAGGACCTGTTGGCCCAGCCGGAGCTCATCCACTTGGTGACTGATGCGGCCGAGTCGCGTCGTCTCATGACCCGAACGCGCGAACTCGACGCCGGCGGCCAACTCTTGTGGGAGTGCACGGCTCCACTGCGAGTTCAGGATCGTGTGCTCGGCGTTCTCTACATGAGCCGACGGAGTGAACCCTTCCTATCCGGCGACCGCAGGCTGATCGAGCTGATCGCCAGTCAGCTGGCCCTCGCCCTCCTTGAATCCGAGAACTATGCCCAGCAGCAGGAAGAAGCCTGGTTCACAACCGTCCTCCTGGAGGTCGCCCGACACGCCGCCCAGCCCGGCGACCTGCACGCGGCCCTCGAAGCCGTCCTCGAGTTGACCACGCTCCTCGCCGGCGCCCGATGGGCGGTTCTCCTGACCCTCGACATCCCGAGCGGCCTCCTGGTCCCATCGGTCAGCGCGGGCCTCTCGCGGGATCGGGCCGCCGCCGTCGCCGCCCTCCGAGTCGATCCCAGGGATTTCGGGCTCACGGGCCCGACGTACGAGGAGACGCCTCGCCCCCTGGACCTGCCCCGTTGGGCTGCAGAAAGTCTGGGGGCACGCGCCGTCGGGAGCGCGCTCAGTGACGGGAGCGCCTTGCTCGGGATGTTGCTGGTCGAAGGAGACGGCCTGCACGACCGTCGTCGGTCTCTCCTGGCCGGAATCGCTCACCAGGTATCCCTGCGCATCGAGAACGCCCGCCTTACCGAGCAAGCGGCGATCCGCCTCTCCCTGGAACGTGAACTTGATACGGCCCGGTCCATCCAGGAGAGCTTCTTGCCGGAGGCCCCGCCCCGGGTCCCGGGCTGGGAAGTCGGCTCGTTCTGGCGCGCCGCGCGCAGCGTCGGCGGCGACTTCTACGACTTCATCCCCCTCGCCGACGGGCCGAACGGTCCTCGCTGGGGTGTGGTCATTGCCGATGTGACCGACAAGGGCGTTCCGGCGGCCCTGTATATGGCTTTGACCCGGACCATGTTGCGGTCGATCGCCTTCTACGAGACCAGTCCGGCGGCGACCTTGGCCAACCTGAATCGCCTCCTGCTTCACGACACTCGAGCCGACATGTTCGTGACGATGGTCTACGCGATCTGGGAGCCGCAGACCGGCCGGGTCACCTATACCAATGCCGGCCATGCCCTCCCCGTTGTCTTCCTTCCGGGCGAAACCCCGGTCACTCTGACCGATCACCAGGCCCTCCTGGGCGCCCTCCCGGACGTCGCCTTCCAAGACTCGTTCATCACCCTTCCACCGGGTTCGCTTCTGGTCCTCTATACGGATGGGGTCAGTGAAGCCCCCAGCCCGGCCGGCGACCTGTTCGGACCGGAACGAGTCGCCCGCGCGATCCAGCCCCTTCCGGATTGGCGGCCGTCAACGGCGATCACGGCCCTTGCCGAGGCGGTCGCGGCGTTCGGCACCGCCGGCCCCGCCGACGACCAAACCCTCGTTTGTCTCCATCGTCACCCTCAAGGAGTGTGAAATGACCGGACCGCAGGTGTTCGCCTCGACTCATCCGCTGGTGGCCCACAAGCTGACCAAGATCCGCCAGCCGGGAACCGAACCGAAGAAGTTCCGCGAGCTTCTGCGAGAGATCTCCGCCCTGATCACCTATGAGGCCACGCTAGACCTTGCGATCCGTCCGGTGCAGGTCCAGACCCCTCTGGCCCCGTGTGACGGGGCGGAACTGGTCGAGAAGATCGGGCTTGTCCCGATCCTTCGGGCCGGGCTGGGGATGGTCGAGGGAGTCTGGGAGCTGATGCCATCGGCCGAGGTCTGGCACATCGGCCTCTACCGGGACGAGCGAACCCTCAAACCGGTCCAGTACTACAACCGCCTTCCCGTCGAACCGACCGTGGCGGTTTGCCTGATCCTGGACCCGATGCTGGCAACCGGCGGATCGGCCGTGGCGACGGTGGACATCCTGAAGGAATGGGGAGTGCGCCGCATCAAGTATGTCGGACTGATCGGGGCCCCGGAGGGAATCGAGAACCTCCACTCCCACCACCCTGACGTCCCGATTCATCTGGCGGCGGTCGATGAGAAGCTCAACGATGTCGGCTACATCCTCCCTGGGCTGGGAGACGCGGGCGACCGCCAGTTTGGGACGGCCTAGGCGAACCCGCCCATGCGAGGCGGCGGCCCGCACGGCGAGATGGTGAGGCCGGAGGCCCAGCCAGCGGGCTGCCAGCTTGTCCGAGGGGCGCTGACCTCTGGGGTCGTCCTAGCTGATCAACGCGCCTCTCAGCGAACCGGAGGCTCCTCGACCATGCTGTTGAGATGCAGGATGAGCCAGTCTGGCAAGCGGGGCTGTGCGAGGATCTGGCGCACGAACTCGGCCGCCTGGACCGGTTCCCCCCGCAAGTAGAGCGCCTCTGCCCGCACGGCGCGAGCCAGTGGATCTCCGGGCTGCCTGTCGAGGGCGACCTCGATTTGCCGATCGGCCTCATCATCCTGCTTGAGGTAGAGCATCGTGCGGGCCGTGATCGCCGGCAGGCTCGCCCACCCGGAATACTCCCTCGAGATCTCTCCCAGGAGCGGCACAATCCCGGGGTTGTTCGCCGCCAAGAAGGCGGCCTGCACGGCGAAGTTCTCCACGCGAGGGCCGGCTTCAGCAGGCCCTCCGGCCAGGCGGACGGCTTCGAGTACGGCAGTCGCGCCTTCCAGGTTGTCTCCCAGGGCAAGGAATCGCTCCGCCGCGTTGAGGTACGCTTCGATCGCCAAGCGTTCGAGCTCGTGGGCGCGCAAGGCTTCCGCCAGAGTCAGGTACGCATGCGGGTCGTCCGGGTTGGCGGCGACAAGCCGCTTCGCCTCCAGAACGGCCGGAGGCTCGTCGGGCCGCGGCGACGCCTTGGCAGGTCCTCCCGTGGGTTCAGAAACCTCCGACGTCGCAACGGGTTGGTCGGCGGGAGCGTTCCCGTTTTCCCCCTGGCTGGCAACCACCAGGAAGGCCAGGACACACAGGCATGCCACCGCGAGCCCGCCGGCGATCCACAGCCATCGCCTCCGACTCTTGGGTGCGGAAGATCCCGGCGATCCGCCGGCCTCCTCCTCGACTACTGGCGCCGCATCAGCTCGACGGGGAGCCAGATCGGCCTGCGAGACTGGATCCTTGCCGGCAACCGCGTCTCGAAACGCGACCACCATGTCATCAATGGAAGCGAAGCGATCGCCCCGATCCTTCGCCAGGGCTTTGAGCAGAACGCGCTCCACTTCGGGAGGCACTCGCGGGTTGATCTTGGACGGGAGTGGGAGCGGTTTGTAGATGTGGTCGTGGATGATCGAGAAAGGCGTGTCGGCGTTGAATGGCACCCGCCCGACGACCATCTCATACAGCACGACACCGAAGGAGTAGATGTCGGTGCCGACATCCAGGTCCCTCTCGCCGCGGGCCTGTTCGGGCGAGATGTACTGAGGCGTTCCGAGCATGACGTCCGCCGAGAGGGTCGACTCGCCAGCCTCGGCCATCCGGGCCAGGCCGAAGTCCGCAAGGTAGATCATCCCGTCGCTCGACAGCAGGATGTTCGACGGTTTGATGTCCCGGTGGAGGACGCCCCGCTTGTGGGCGTAGGAGAGCGCCGCCCCCGCGGCCTCGACGATCCGCAGCCCTTCCTCTTTCGCCAGCGACCCGGACCGGAGGCGCGCCTTGAGGGTATCCCCCTCGATGTACTTCATCACCAGGTACGGCTGGCCGCCGTGCTCGGAGAAGTCGTACACCGGGACGATGTTGGGATGCTCGAGGCGCGCCACCGCCTTGGCTTCGCGCTCAAACCTCTTGGTGAAGTTTGGATCCTGGAGGAAGGCCGGATGCAGCACCTTCAAGGCGACGTAGCGGTCCAGGGCCGCATGGTAGGCCTTGTAGACCGTCGCCATGCCTCCCTGCCCGAGCTGTTCCGTGACGCGATAGGGGCCGACGTTCTCGCCCATCGCAAACGTCATCGCCGTCTCCCACCGGTTCGGCCCGATTATAGTCAAGCCGGGATTGGCGATTCGCGAACCGAAGGTGAAATGTAAGCGAACCGCCCGCTGTGCTTGATGTGGCTATGCGCAACCGTCTACGGGGAGCCCCGATGCGTTCCCTCTGGGTACAATGAACCCCTGCGATTTCCAACGACCGAAGATGTGTGTTCCTCTCCAGGACCGAAAGGAGCAGTCATGCAATCACCCGAAGCCGATCGCCCCTCCACGGATGCCTCACCGGATCCGCAAGCGCTGAAGCGTCCCGCCTGGGTCTACGTCGCCGCATCCGTGGCGGGCGTCGTCGTGATCGTGCTTCTCCTGGGCGCGCTCGGCGTGTTCCAGACCGGGGAGTCACCGACCCCGCCAGCAGCGTCTGGACCCTTCATCACGATCAGCGAGCCGGTCCAAGGCGCGGTCGTTCCGATCCCGGAAGCCGTCACTGTCCGAGGCGAAGCCGGCGCCCTCTTTGAGAACAACGTCGTTGTGCAGGCCCTTGATGAGGATGGAAACGTTCTTGTCCAGGAGCCGACGACGGCCCAGGCCCCCGAGATCGGCGGGACCGGACCCTGGTCGATCCAACTGGTCATCCCGGTCAAGCCGGGCACCAAGGGCCTGCTCTTCGCGTTCTCCCCCTCCCCCAACGACGGCAGCATCATGGCGTCGGCCAGCGTCGAGGTCACCTACGGGGAACCTTTGCCGCTCGGCAGCGAGATCCGGATCGAGGTGCCAGCCAATGGCTCTGTCGTCGAGACGGAGCAGGCGGTAAGGATCTCGGGGACCGGGCGAGGCCTGTTCGAGAACAACGTGGTCGTCGAGGCGCTCGATGCCGAGGGCACCGTTATCATTCAGCGGCCGACGACGATGCAGTCGGAGGAGGTCGGCGGCCCAGGATCGTGGTCCATCAGTCTACGGATCCCCGCCGGCGGCGGCGAAGCCGGAACCATCCGCGCCTACGCAGTCTCGCCCGCCGATGGAAGCATCGATGCAGAAGACACTGTGGCGGTCGTCTTCGGCAAGGCCGGGACTCCTCAGCCCACCGCCACGCCCTCCTCGACAACGGCCGGGATCGAAGACCTGCTCTGGTCTCTGACCTCGCTTGGTGGCCAGTCCCTTGTGGGCGACGACCCGCTCACACTCGATCTGACGACGGGGACGGCATCCGGCTTCGCAGGCTGCAACACGTACAACGGCCCCTACGAACGCTCGGGGACCTCGATCCAGATCGGCCCACTGGCGACCACGCGCAGGATCT
>DATIPT010000050.1:0-8574 GCA_035471625.1 Anaerolineales bacterium | reverse complement strand
GTCGCCTGCTCCAATGGTGTGTGAACGCCTCCCGCTGGCTCGCCGCGGCGTTCTTCACCTACGAGCCCAGGTCGTCGGCCAAATGGCTGGGGCGGCTTTGGGTCGCCGCGCTCTTCCTCGGAGGAGCCCTGGCTTGGTACTCTTTCTTCAATGGGGGGTCGATCGACTTCACCCGTCATGACTGGATCGAGGCGGGCCATCGCTACGCCTTTCTCCAAGATGCTGCGCGCGCCGGGGCCCTGCCGTTGCACATGCCTGGGGAGTGGGCTCTGCGCAATGTGACCGACAGGTTCATGTCCGTTGCCGATACGAACTTGTCTCCTCAGCTGATCCTGTTGCGGTTCATGGGGGTTGGCAGGTTCATCCTCCTCAATGCGTTGCTTCTCTACAGCGTCGGTTTTGCAGGTTTGCTGCTGCTCAGGCGGCGATTCCAGTTCTCACCGCTGGCTTTCACGGCGATCTACTTGCTCCTCTTCTTTGGGGGTCACGTCGTCGCCCACCTGAGTGTGGGGCATGTCCACTGGGTGGCCTACTTCTTGTTCCCTTATTTCCTGCTGTTGGTCGTCGAGGCTATCGACGGCCCCAGGCATCCGTGGCGATGGACTCTCTACCTGTCCGTGTACATGCTGGCCATTCTTCTTCAGGGCGCCTTCCATCTCTTCACCGCTTCGATATTCTTTCTAGGCCTGTTGGCCTTGAGCCACTTGGAGCGCTTCGGTCTGGTCCTTCGCGCCATGGTTGCGGCCGGCCTGGTTGGCGCCGTTCGGATCCTTCCGCCTCTCCTGCACGCCTCTGAGTACGATACGGAGTTTCTTTCCGGGTTCGCTACGATGGAGGAGCTTCTCGAGGGACTGGTCCATCTGGTGCCCCCAAGACCTGAACTGGTCTTCCGGAACAATCCCCTCAATCCCCTTGGATGGTGGGAGATGGATTACTACATCGGAGTCCTGGGCCTGGCCTTCGTCGTGGGGTTCTCGGTCTACGGATGGTTGCAGGGCGGTGCCAACTCGCGGAGGTATCGATGGATCCTCGCGCCCGTTGCCATCATGGTGGTCCTGACGATCGGACAGACGTACGGTGTGTTTCACGAAATCCAGTTCCCCCTCCTGTCCACCCAAAGGGTGAGCACGCGGTTGCTGCATGTCCCGCTCAGCATTCTCGTCCTGCTCGCGGCGATCGGGTTTCAACAGTTGCTTAACAACCGGAAGACGATCGTCGCCACCATGATTGCCCTGGCGATCGGCTCGGTCGGTCTCGCCTATGACCTATGGACCCATTTCCAGCTGTGGCGAGTCGCAAACATCAGTGCCTTGTTCACCTCGGATCCGATTGACATGAGCCTCGATGTCGTTGCGAATCACGCGGATCCAGCGTATATCGCGGCCATTGTCGGTGGAACAGTGATCACGCTGGCCAGTCTCATCATCTTGGGGTACTTGAGCTGGAAAGAGACGGCGCGCGCCACGGCGTCGGGCGGGTTGTGAGCCCCTGTGGCGGATCCAGCAGATCCGGGGCCCGCTGGCGGGTACGCCAAGCCGTGCGAGGGCATCGCGCACATGCGACTGGGCCGCGGCGCACGAGCCCTTGGTAGCTTCGAAGATGTTGCCAGGGCATGGAAAGCTGCGCCTCGGCACCCAGGGATTCGCCTTCGACGACTGGGTCGGTCCGTTCTATCCGCCCGAGACTCCCAAGTCGGCCTACCTAGAGCGCTATGCCGAGAACTTCGATACCGTCGAAATCGACTCGACCTTCTATGGAACCCCTCGGCCTTCCGTGGTGCGCAACTGGCGTGACCGGACGCCCGAGGACTTCGCCTTCGCCGCCAAGTTCCCCAGGGCGATCACTCACGACAAGAAGCTCGAAAGCGCCGAGGCCGAGGCGGCCGAATTCATCGAGGTCATGCAGGCGCTGGGTGACAAGCTGGCTGTGCTGACGCTCCAGTTCGCCCACGACTTCGGGCCTGAGAACCGAGACCGGTTGGAAGGCTTTCTCGACGGACTTCCTGCCGGGGTGCGGTACGCCGTCGAGATCCGCAATCGAGCCTGGCTTGCGAGAGACTTTGTGGAAGGTCTCTCTGCGCGCGGGGTGGCGCTCGTCCTCCAGGACTTGCACTACATGCCCCGGCTCGATTGGCGGACAGCCGGATTCACCGTCATCCGCTGGCTGGGTCGCCGCTCGGACGTCGAGCGATTCGACCGACTTCAGATCGACCGGACCCGAGACTTGACCACCTGGGCACATCGAGTGCGAGCCTTCCTCGAGGAAGGAACCGACGTCTTCGGCTATTTCAACAATCACTACGCTGGGCACAGCCCGGGGAGCGTCCGGCTGTTCGAATCCCTCATCGGCAAGCCGGCAAAGACTCGCCGGGCATGACGCCCGCCGGAAAGGATGCGTTAGTGGCTCCCAAGAGTCCGCCCCGCAGCAAGGCCAAACGCCAGTACACGTGGAATGCCGAAAGCGTCTTCGGCTCGCCGGAAGCCTGGGAGGCCGAGATCGATTCGATCCTGGCCGACCTACCCACCATCCGCGCCCTGCAAGGAACGCTGAAACAAGGGCCATCCCGCTTGGTCGAGGGCCTGGCGGCCGTCGAGAAGATTCAGGCGCGTACGGCCAAGGCCTATCTCTACGCCGGCTTCACCTACAGCGTTGACACGACCAACCCCTCGGGTGCCGCGATGGTGTCCCGCGCCCAAGGAGCCGAGGCGCAGGTGATGGGCGCAACCGCGTTCCTTCGTCCCGAACTCCTGAGTCTCGGAGAAACGACTCTGCGGCGGTGGACGGACGAAACACCCGGACTGGCGGTCTATGCCCACTTTTTCGAGGACCTCCTCCGTCGGCAGGCGCATGTCCGGTCGGTCGAGGTCGAGGAGTTGATCGGGATGCTGGCCGGCCCGTTCAGCGGGCCGGCGAACACCGCCAGCATGCTGACGAACGCCGACTTCAAGTTCGAGCCGGCCCGCGACCGTCAGGGCAGGCGCTTTGAGGTCACCCAGGGGACGATCAGCAAGCTCATGGTCCATCCCGATCGGACCGTCCGCCGTACGGCATGGGAGAACTACCACCGGCGCTACCTGGAGTATCGGAACACCCTGGCCACCAACCTCGCCACCTCCGTCCGTCAATCGGTGCTGCTGGCGCGGGCGCGGCGGCACGAGACGACCCTGGCGGCCTCGCTGTTCGAGTACAACCTTCCGGTCGGGGTCTTCCACAGCCTGATTGAGACCTTTCGCACGAACCTGCCGACCTGGCATCGGTACTTCCGCCTGCTTCGGCGTGGGCTGGCGGTGAAGGCGCTCAAACCCTATGACATGTGGGCGCCCCTCGGGTCTCGAAAAGTGAGGATCCCCTACGAGCAGGCCGTGGATTGGATCTGCCAGGGTTTGGCGCCGATGGGCGAGGCCTATGTCGACGAGATCCGTCGCGGTTGTCTGCAAGACCGGTGGGTCGACGTGTACCCGAACGAGGGCAAGCGCGCCGGGGCCTTCTCGTGGGGGACCTACGACACCTATCCGTTCATCATGATGAGCTACAACGATGAGATGACCGGGCTGAGTACGCTGGCCCATGAGCTCGGACACTCGATGCATTCCTTGCTGACGCGCCGGCACCAACCCTTCGTCTATGCCGACTACTCGCTTTTCGCCGCCGAGGTGGCCTCGAACTTCCACCAGGCGATGGTGCGGGCCCACCTCCTGGAAACCCGCAAGGAGAAGGCTCTTCAGATCGCCGTGGCCCAGGAGGCGATGGCAAACTTCTATCGCTACTTCTTCATCATGCCCACCCTGGCGCGCTTCGAGCTGGAGATCCACGAGCGGGCCGAGAGGGATGAAGCCCTGACGGCCGATGGCCTCATTGAGCGGATGGCCGACCTGTTCGGGGAGGGGTTTGGGGGGGAGGTCGACTTCGATCGCCAACTGGTGGGCATGATCTGGGCGACCTTCGGTCATCTGTTCTCGGACTACTATGTGTACGCCTATGCGACCGGGATCTCCGGCGCGCATGCGCTGGCGGGTCGGATCTTGCGCCGGGAACCGGGCGCGGCGGAGGACTATGTCGGGTTCCTGAAGGCGGGCTCGTCTCGCTACCCGCTGGACGTCCTGCGCGACGCCGGAGTCGATCTAGCCCGGCCGGAACCGGTGGATGAAGCCTTCGAGGTCCTTCGGAGCACCGTCGAGCGTCTGGAACATCTGGTCGGATGAAGTGAGCGCGCGCCTGCCGGAGTCCGCGCGCTACAATGGACATGCCGATTGAAGCGGGAAAGGAGCCTGCGATGCCGACCTACATCATGCTCTCCAACCTGACCGACGAGGGCGCCAAGACGATCAAGCGCAAGCCGAGCCGCATCAAGGAAGTCAATACCGAGCTTGAGAAGCTGGGCGTCAAGGTGGTGGCTCAGTACGCCGTCTTGGGGCCCTACGACTTCGTCAACATCGTCGAAGCGCCGGACAATGCCACCGTCGGCCGCATCTCGGCCGAGCTGGCTTCACGCGGCAGCGTCAAGCTGCTGACCTTGCCGGCGATCGACATCGACAGCTTCATCGCCTCGCTGCGCTAGCCGGGAGAACCGTACCGGACATGGAGCCCCGCCGAGGCGGGGAGGTTGAGGGATTCGGAGGGTCGGATGGACTTGCATGCCGTGCGAATCGAAAAGGCCGAAGACGTCAATCTGATCCTGGGGCAGTCGCACTTCATCAAGACGGTCGAAGATGTGCACGAGGCGCTGGTCACAGCCGTGCCGGGTATCCGATTCGGGCTGGCCTTCAACGAGGCCTCCGGCCCAGCATTGGTCCGGACCAGCGGAACCGATCCCGATCTCACGCGTCAGGCGGCCGCCAATGCCAGGGCCATCGGCGCGGGCCACGTTTTCGTCGTCCTGCTCGGCAACGCTTTCCCGATCAACGTTCTAAACAGCCTCAAGGCTGTCCCTGAGGTATGCCGGATCTTCTGCGCGACGGCGAACCCGGTCGAGGTGCTGGTGGCGCAAACCGAGCAGGGGCGGGGTGTCGTCGGCGTCGTCGACGGCGTGAGCCCGCTCGGCGTCGAGGCCGAAGCCGACATCGCCGACCGGAAGTCTCTCCTGCGACGGTTCGGCTACAAGGCCGGGTAGGCAGGTGATCCGTCGAGCCGTCTTCCTGATCGTCGCCGGGGTGGCCCTGGCGGCGTGCAGCGGCCCGAGGCCGTCGGGGGGCTCCGGGGTGGAGGGACATGTCTGGGTTGGTCCCATGTGCCCGGTTGTGCAGCCAGGCATGGAGTGTCCGGACGCGCCGCTTGAAGCCGATCTCGCTATCGAAGACCCTTCAGGGCGGACGATCGCCCGCACCCGATCGGGACCCGACGGGACGTACCGAATCGCCCTCCACCCGGGAACGTACGTGATGGTCCCGCAGAGCCCGCCGGCCGGATTGCCCTTCGCCGATCGCCTTCCGTTCGCGGTTGGAGAAGAGGCCTGGACGGCCCTAGACATCGTCTACGACAGCGGGATCCGATGACGACCCGTCATGATGCCATCACCGATGTGCCGGGCATCCGAGTCGGGCACGCCGACGACCCCGAAGCCCTGACGGGTTGCACGGTCATCCTATGTGAGCGGGGCGGCGTCGGCGGGGTCGACCAGCGGGGCGGGGCGCCCGGAACGCGCGAGACCGACGCCCTGCGCCCGATGCATCTCGTTCAGAAGCTTCATGCGGTCCTGCTGGCCGGAGGTTCAGCATTCGGGCTGGACGCCGCCGGCGGTGTCATGCGCTACCTCGAGGAGCGCAAGGTCGGATTCAATACCCGTAGCGCGCGCGTGCCGATCGTTCCGGCGGCGATCCTGTTCGACCTCAATCTGGGAAAGGGTGATATCCGCCCCGACGCCGCAATGGCCTATCGCGCGTGTGTCGGCGCAACGACCTCGCGCCCTGCGCAGGGAAACGTCGGGGTCGGGATGGGGGCATCGGTGGGGAAGCTCCTCGGTTTGGCTGGCGCGACCAAGTCCGGTGTGGGGACCGCCAGCGTGCACCTGGGCGGAGGACTCGTCGTGGGAGCCCTGATCGCGGTGAATGCCCTGGGCGACGTCGTGGATCCGAAGACCGGGGAGATCCTGGCCGGGTTGCGCCCGGTGCGCGCCGGTCCCCTCCGGCTCGGCGGGCGCGGCCCGTTCGCCGACAGCCTGAACGTGTTGCAGAGCGCGGTCGGGCGGACGGTGCTACGCTTCGCCTCCCGCGGCAACACCGTTATCGGAGTCGTCGCCACCAACGGTCGTCTCGACAAGGAGCAGGCCAACAAGGTCGCGCAGATGGCCCACGACGGGATCGCCCGGGTGGTGCGTCCGGCCCACACGATGTTGGACGGCGACACGCTTTTCGCCGTTTCGACCGGCCGGGTGCGGTCTGATGTGAATGTGATCGGCGCCTGGGCGACCGAAGTGGTCGCCCGGGCGATCGTGCATGCCGTGGAAGAAGCGCACGGTGCCGGAGGGATCCCGGCCCGGCGTGAGATCCTGGCCTCGCCCCGTTCCCGCGGGTCGGGGTAGGCTTCGGGAGGACGAATGTTTCGGCGACGTGAGGGCGGCGAGGAGTCTGGCGGGGAAGCGCCGGATCGAGTCGATTCGGTCTTCGGCCCGGGCCTGACGTGGCAGGGAGAGCTTGGCGGTCGGGGTGGACTCCGGATCGAAGGCGCATTCGAAGGCGACATCGCCTTGCAGGGTCTCGTGGTCGTCGGCGAACAGGGGCGCCTGGTGTGCAAGCACCTCCGGGCGACGACGGTCGTCGTCGCCGGATCGGTGCGCGGCGACATCACGGCCCAGCGCCTGGAGATCACGCGAACCGGACGGGTATGGGGCGACGTCGTGACCGAGTCGTTCGCCACCGAGGAGGGAGCTTTCCTGCGGGGTCAGATTACGATGGAGGAGCGCGTCGACCTGGGTTTGCCGAAGGCGGACGCAGAGGCGACGGAACGCTCGGACGACGGAGCCTAGCGGCGAGGGTCGGTCACGGCGCTGCCGGCTGGACGAAGGTCAACCTCCACGATCCGATTCGCGCGTCTCCTGAGCTGGCAGGGCACGCCTCCCCGCGAATCCCAGTGACGACGACGTCCGACTCGGCCAATTGCACGGTGTAGGCCGTGTCGGGCTCGATGGTGAAGTCCCCGAATCCGATCCCACGATCGCCCTTCAATCCGGTAAAGAACTGATCCTGTCCGGCGTCCCAGAGGATGCGGACGAGCACGTTAGGAACGCCGTTCCCGGACGCGTCGAGCACCACGACCTGCAGCCGAGGCTGTGGCGCCGGGTCGTCGCAGTCGAGGACCCGAGACTCAAGCTGGAAGGGCGCCCCCGGGGTTGGGGTCGGGAGCGGCGTGGGCGGGGGCCTGGAGGTGGCGAACGGCGTAGGCGTGGCTGCGGGCGTGGCGCTGGGGAGAGCGGGCGCTGGGCTGACCGTGGGAGTGGGCTGGCGCCCGACGAGGTCCTCCGCCAACAAGGCTAGGGCGCGTACCTCGGACTCGGGGCGACCCGAGGCGAGCCGCGCCTGGGCCAAGGCCGCGATGCGATCGGATTCATCGGCTCCCGGGAGCAGCGCGAGGCGAGCACGGGCGCGGGGAAGATCCCCGCTCGCTGCGTAGGCCGCGGCGATCAGGGCGGTGTACTCGTCCTGGAAGTCGGCCCGCAGCGACGCCGGTGTCGTCCCGCCGCCGCCGGCCGGTTGGACGACCCAGCCGAACACCAAGCCGGCGGCCAAGCCGACGACGATCCCGAGCGCGATCGGAGCCGCCCCGGAGCGGTTCATGGGCTTCCGATCTCCGGCGCGCTGGGCAGGTCGCGAAGATCACCCAGGAGGTCATCGAGGGAATCGAGATCCTCTTGGGAGAAGCCATGCGCTTCGGCGTAGCTCCTGGCCGCGTCGACGATCTCGGCCGGGGGAACCGGACCGAGGGCTGCCAGTCGAAGGAGCGCCAGGCGCAGATCGCCCTCCGGGCCGTAGGCCTGGGCGACCATCAGCACATAGTCGGTGCGATAGTCCTCCCGAAGCGCGTCGGGGGAGGTGTCGTAATAGGCGACCGGTTGGATATACCACGCGTACCCGAGGCCGAGCACCAACCCTAGGACACATCCCGCCAGGAAGCGCGTCCACCGTGATGACATCTTCAGACCCTAGTCCCCGATTGTGCCACAGGCGCAAGCTACAGGAAACCGGGCCTCGCGACGAGGCCCGGAGGGTGCGGACGTTTATAATCGTTTGGTGCCGAAGGTGGGACTCGAACCCACACTCCCGAAGGAACGCGATTTTGAGTCGCGCGCGTCTGCCAGTTCCGCCACTTCGGCGTCGCAGGGGGATTCTACCCCAAGAGAGGATGACTGCGAATCATGGCCCTGCCGGGGACTTGTCGCCAGGCCGTGCTCCCGAGGTGGCCGTCGGGCGACGAGCCAGACTTCGAAGAACAGCCCGTCGAGGGTGCGCCCGTCGCCCAATACCACCGGGCCTGCTGGGCCTGGATTCAAGTCCCCGGTAGGGCCATGAATCCTCGGCTCACGAATCTGGGACGTCGCGTCTGATGAAGCTCGCCATCCTCGGCCTCCCTTCCAGCGGGAAG
>DATIPT010000049.1:0-1749 GCA_035471625.1 Anaerolineales bacterium | reverse complement strand
CCTGAAGACCGGGTGGCCACGCTGGGCGCCGCAATCAAGTGCCCCGTGTGCCAGGGCGAGGCGATCATCGACTCGCCGTCGGAGACCGCCTCGGCAATGATGGAACTCCTGGAGGAGAAGGTGGCAGCGGGCGAGACCGATCAGCAGATCATCGATTTCTTCCAGAGCCGGTTCGGCGATGGCATCTACCTCGATCCGCCCTTCGAAGGCAAGACGGTCGTCGTGTGGTTGACCCCCGTCGCAGCCATCGCAGGCGGCCTGTGGCTGATCTCGCGCCGGCGGCGCCGTCCCGAATCCCTTCCCGTGGAGCAGTCATGACGTCAGAACGCGCCCGCTTGATCGAACGGTTGAATGTCGTCAGGCGCGACCTCGCCGAACTCGCCGAACAGGTTCAGTCCGGGGAGATAGACGATGTCACTGCGGGTCGGTTGCGGCAGGGGTACGAGGAGGAGCTCGGTCACCTCCAGGATCTGGTCGGTCCCACCCCGGAGGATGCCGGACCCACCCCGGAGCCAGAGCCCGAGCCAGAGACGGCCCCCGTCGCCCCCCAGATTCGTCCCGCCCGGTCGCCGCGCCGGGTGGTCGTCGGGGCAGTCGTCCTCGTCGGCGCACTCACCACCGCCATCTTCTTCGCGGCGCAGGGCGCCGAGCCCGATCCCGATTCGGTTGGATCCGACGGCCCAGGAGCGCTCACAGTCGATCCGGCGTCTGTGACGAATGAACAGCTCGAGGCGGTCGTGGCGGCCAATCCGGACATCACCGCCATGCGCATGGCGCTCGCCGACCGCTACTACGAGGCGGAGGAGTGGGGATCGGCCCTCGACCACTACCTGAACATCGCAGAGAACACTACGAACCCCGCAGAGGAGACCAAGGCGCTCGCCAGGGTCGGATGGATGGCGTACATCACCGAGCAGGCTGAGCCGGCCGACGAGTATTTCTCCCGGGCGCTGGCCATCGACCCGACCAACTCCGAAGCAATCTTGTTCCGGGCCTTCAACACCATGTACGGGCTCGACGACCCCGCCGGCGCGATTCCGCAGTTCGAGGCTGCGCTGGCGCTGCCGAACATCTCGGACAACGTGGTGTCTCAGATAGAGGCATCGCTGGAGGAGGCGCGGACGGCGGCGCCATGACCGACATCGGCCCCGAGCCCCCCATCGAAACACCCCGACCGCCCGGGCGGCGCCCGATCATCGCCATCGCCGCAATCGTCCTGGGAGCGGCGGTGCTGGCCTGGGTCTTCGGAGGTCGATTCGGGCAGGATCCCCGGCTGGTCGATTCGCCCCTGATCGGCCAGCCGTTCCCGGATCTCACCCTCGACTACCTGGAACAGGATGGTTCCCTCACCTTCTCCGACCTGAAGGGCAAAGTCCTGGTCGTGAACTTCTGGGCCTCCTGGTGCATTCCCTGCCGGATCGAGCATCCGGCGCTCACCGGGACGTCCGGGGTCTACGGAGACCGCGGCGTGGAGTTCATCGGGATCGTGTATCAGGACTCGAAGAGCCAGGCCATCGGGTTTCTCGACGAGTTCGGCCGGGGGGGCGAGCACTACCAATACGTGGTCGACCCTGCTTCCCGGGCCACCGTCGAGCTGGGAGTATTCGGCGTTCCCGAGACCTACTTCGTCGACGCCGAAGGCATCATCCGCGGCAAGGTCCAGGGCGAGGTGAACCCCGTGCTGCTGGTGCGGGCGATCGAAGACGTCCTCGCCGGACGCACGCCCGAGCTCTGAAGAATCTCCCCGGA